>JAEOTV010000169.1 GCA_016839635.1 Promethearchaeota archaeon
AACAGGATTTACAAACCATTCAACAACAATTCTATAGAGAAAAGTTTGGTCAAAAAAATAAACATAAATAAGCAAACCTAGAGATAATACAATTAAACTAGCAAATAAAATAATATATAGTATGGTTTTCGTATCATATTGAGAAAAATCAACTAAATTTCTTAAGTATTTCTTCACTCTCGTCGAAAAAGAATGGGTTTCATCCAATTGCTCATCTCTGTTTTCTTCTGTCATATTTATCAAAATCTTGAGTAAATATTAAGTAATATTAGTAATTTAGATTTCTATAAAAAGTATTTTTTAAAAGTTATAATCGAAATTGTGTTTTAGAAATGTTTGAAAATATCAAAAAATCTCCGATAGCAAAAATATTAGTAGTTTTAATGATTTCTTGGGTCATTCTTGCTCTGGTTTTTGGTTTTACTGATTTAGAGATATCTAAATTTGTTGTAGATGAGAATTCAGCATGGGGAATTTTTGGATGAGCATATGGGGAAGCGCCGGGTTATGGATTAATTGCTATCGCTTTATCTGCTCTAATTGGAAGTTATAATGATAATTTAAAACAACAAAAAATTTCAGCGTACGTTATTATAGCAATTGGAGCTATTCTAGTTGTTTTAGGAATTGTTTTTAATATTCAAGCTTTAATTATTGATGGAGCTGCCGTTTCCATTTGCGTGTTTATATTTCTTGGTCTAACATTCAATAAAGATTGGAAAATTTATAGAAACCTTTCTGCGGTAATAATTATTTTATTCCTCTTAAATTCATTATTATTTGTGCGAACCACAAAGATTTTAACTGGAAGAATAAGATTTAATGATTTAGCTACTGATTTTACTGATTACACGCCGTGGTTCTTACCTCCTGGACCACTTTCTGGAGGAGAATCTTTTCCATCAGGACATACAAGTATATCCTTTATGTTTTTACCTCTATTGATCCTATTGAAGGATCGTAAATTGAAGGATCCAATTCGAATTTTGATTACATTTTTAATTTTGGGATGGGCCATATTTGTTGGATTATCTCGAGTGGTAATTGGTGATCATTATGCTTCAGATGTTTTATTTTCAGCTATGATGGCTACTGTTATCACTATTCTACTCTACAAAAAATATTATATCAAAAAAACCTAATATTATTATAAAGGAGAATAAAATTTGAGAGAAATTATTAAAGATTTTTATCATATAGGGGATTCTGGTTGTTCTATTTATTTAATACAAACCCATAGTGAAGACGGTCTTGTTTTGATAGATTGTGGAATGAGTCTTAACATGATTAAAAGGATTAACAAAGTTAATTTGAATCCCATGGATATTAAACATTGTATTATCACGCATTTCCATATTGATCATATTGCCGCTTGTTATGATCTTAAGCACTTTAATAAAAAAGTTAACTTTTACGCTCATGAATTGGACGCAACCGCAATAGAAGAAGAAGGCCATGATAAAGAAACCGCTGCTAAATGGTATGGAGTACGTTATAGACCAGTCAAACTTACAAAACGATTGAAAGGTGACCTTGAGATCTTAAAATTTGGAAATATTGAATTTCAATGTATTCATACACCTGGACATACTCCAGGGTCAATTTCAATTCTTATCGAAACTGAAGAAAAACAAAAGATCTTATTTGGACAAGATTTACATGGACCAATTATTCCTGGAGTAAGTGATTATGAAGATTACCAAAATTCTTTACATAAATTGCTAGATTTAGAAGCAGATATTTTATGTGAGGGGCATTTTGGTGTTTTTCAACCCGTAGATGAAGTTCAGCGATATATTAAACAGTATATCGAATAAATTTCAATATAAGTATTATTTAATTTTTTCAAGATTCTGCTTTTTCTTCTTTACCAGTAATATCGGTTATATCCAATCTCAACATACCAGAATTTTCATATGTCTCATCTTTTTTAAGGAATTTATTTTTAGTAGCAATTGGATCCTCTTCTAGCTGATTTAATAATATGGTAAAACCCAATTTTTTTTCTTCTAATTCTTCAACAATGTTCATTTTTCCCCTAAATACAACTGAACGATAAGTCTGACCACACCTACCTTCATATCCATTATCTTCAATAACAGTGCCACACACGTAAGGATTAGCTTTTATAAAATCTATTTTTTGTCCTTCTTTAGCACAATGAAAATATAAAGCATTTTTGGTCTTATCATATCCATAACTTAATGTAATTATATACGGTTCATTTTCTTTGCTCAATGAAATAACCGTATATTTCCCTCCTTTCAACAATTCAACCAGTTCTTCTTTATCTTTTATTTCCTTTTCTTTTTTTCTTATATGATATTTGGATACATTAATACACCTCAAAAAAACAACTCGAAATTATTAAAATTTAATATTTCTTTGTTTAAATTTTCATCATCAAATTCTTTAGTATTAAACTTCAAAACCCAATCAGCTTTTAAAGTATTATCATTAATTTTATCAAACTTCCACTATTTTTAGAATATAAGATGGTTTTAGAGGATTGGCATACTCATAACGAATTATGTCGCCATGCAGTTGGTACTATCGAAGATTATATTAAAAGAGCTATCGAAATGAATTTGGATCTTATTGGTCTAAGCGATCATTTCCCATACGAATACCTTAAGAATAGTTCTGTTTTAATTGAGGAAGTTCCTTATAAAGAATACGCTATGAAATTAACTGAAGTCGAATCATATTTTTCAACTATAGAAAAACTAAAAAAAAAATACAATAATAATATTCAAATAAGAATAGCTTTTGAGATTGATTATTTTAGAAGTCAAGAAGAAGCATTGAATAAATATTTTAAAACTAGGGTTAAGGAATTAGACTACATTTTAGGATCCGTCCATGTGTTACATGGGAAATCAAAATTGTTTGCTTTTGATGATAGGAGATTTTTAGGCATGTATCAAGAATATGAAAGTATAGATAATATCTATTTAGAATATTACAATAAGCTACAAAGCATGATTATTTCAGAAGATTTTGATTTTGATGTTCTAGGTCATTTTGATTTACCAAAAAAATATAATAAAAGACCAATTAATGAAAATTTAGTGATGAATGAAGTAATTAAGACACTTGAGCTCCTAAAGAAAGCAGATTTAACGATTGAAATAAATACTGGAGGATTAAGAAAGGAAATAAAAGAACAATATCCTAGTTTTGAAATATTAGAAAAGATGTATGAATTAGATATCCCAATTCTCTTGGGATCAGATGCTCATCACCCTGATGAATTGTCTTATAAATTTAATGAAATGTTAAAAATGGTAAGAAAGATTGGCTATTCTGAATTAGCTCACTTTAATAAAAGAAAAAGAACATTTATTGAGATGTAAGAACTTAATTTTGTGATCTTAATGAAAGAAAAGAAGACTGATAAATGCGAAATATGTGGCAAGAATTTAATTTATACCACTCAACATGAAGAATATAAGGATTTGAAGTGTGAGTTTTGTGGTACAGTTTTTAATTCTAATATTTTTTGTGAAGATGGACATTATATTTGCGATATGTGTCATTCTAAAGGTCCAATTGAAATTATTGAACGAATTTGTGAGGAAACTAACCTTAAAGATCCATTCGAATTAGCAGATGTTATTATGAAACATCCAAATTTCAAGGTCTATGGTCCTGAACATCATGTATTAACACCTGCAGTTATTTTAACATCATTAAAAAATAATAGTGTCAAAAAACCTGATGGAAATGAAATCACTTTATTTGATATTAAAGAAGCAATACGAAGAGCGTCTAAAATTCCAGGTGGTTGGTGTGGTTTTTACGGATCATGTGGAGCTGGAATGGGCTCTGGAGTAGCGATAAGTATTTTCACAGGGGCAACACCATCCACAGATAAACCTAGAACCTTAGCGAATCAAATCACATCAAGATCCTTAGATAGAATCGCAGATAATTTAGAACATTGTTGTAAAAGGTCTGTAAGATTATCGATTATCGAAACTCTTAAATTCTTAAAAGAAAAGTTTGAAATTGAATTAGGTTATAATTTTAAACATTGTATTTTTTCAAATATCAACAACAAATGTGAAAGAAATAAATGTCCTGTTTTTTAAAGTAAAAATTAAACTTTTCTACTCTGTATCCACCCTTCTGTGGATATTGAATTAAGTAATGTAATGTGTTTTGGATCTTTTGTATGAATTACTAAATGATTATCTTTAGACTTACCAATTATTGCTAATAGAAGTTCTTCTCCATCTCTAGTCAAAACATATCTATCTGCTCGTTCATAATTTCTAAGACCAATGTTATCTAAGCTTTCAAATTCATCAAGAAGTTCACTATGTTCTTCAATTTCCGAACTTATTTTGCAGGCAATTTTCATAGAAACAGATGATCTAAGTTCGTATAAATAAAGTTCTTGCAAATCTTCAATGGAAGGCACAACAATTGTTACATTAGCTATGGCTTTTTCTAAAATCTCTCTCATTTTTTCAAGGATCATAGATCTTGTAATTTGTAAATTTGTAAAATCCATGATTTTGACATCATCAGAACTAGTTTGTACTTCTTTAAGTTTCTCATTTTCCAATTTTAAGCGTTCCAAATCTTCATCTGCTTTTAGTAATTCCTCATTTAATATTTCTATCTCCTTATGAAGTTGAATAATTTGATTCTCTTTCTCTTTTAAGATAGTCTTATCAACAGCAGAAGAATCCAATTTTTTGATTTGTTCATCTTTTAATGCTAAAGTTTTTTCTAATGTTTTAGTTCCTTCATCCTTAGTATATAACGTTCTTTCAAGGGTCTTAATTTGCTCATCTTTTGAATTTAGAGCTCTCTCAAGGGTCTCGATTTGATTCTCTTTCAATTTTAAAAGAGAATCCTTCGTCTCTAATTGCTTTTTAAATTCCCATTCCATTTAATTCACCAAGATCATAATTTTAACTTTAACTATATTTTAACTATAAAGATTACCATTTAAAAATTTATTATATCTAATTCTTTAAGATCATTTTTAATTATATAATAGTTTGATTTAATTTTATTATTACAAAAGATTTTATTTTCAAATAAACAATATTCACTATGGATGAACAAGAAAAGATACTAGAGGAATTAAAGTCAGATGTGTCTGAAAGAATAGAAAAAGAGCTTGAAGCGTCTTCTGCAATATTAGGTATTAATGTTGGCACTCCTGAGGGCACTAAGGTTGCAAGTATTTTTAAAAAAGAGATTAAAATGACAACTGGCGAGGTAACTGCAGCAAACAGTAGCCTAGTATTTCTCTCTTCTAAGATGTTACATGACTCTCTTAATCAAGAAGTTTCATATAACCTTATTTTTGGAAAAGAAAAAATCGTCCTCTCAATTTTAACAGAATTCATTACTATGATTACATATTTGAATCGAGAAATTGCTGAACTTGAGGGCTTAGATTCATACATAGATAAATTACAGAAATTAAGCCTACAAATATCTGCTATCATTGAAACTTCAGACATTCTTAAGGAAGAAATTTTTAAGGGTCTTAAGAGAGCGATACCAAATACTCTCGTTTTAGCAATTATTACAAAAGATGGTTTGCCAATTAAGGTTCAATCTACTATGCCTGAACCAATTCTTTCAGCAATTGTTGCTGCTTTATATAATTTATCGGGAGTTTTGTTAGAAAGTTATATGGAGTACTCGATTATAGGTGGAGAAAATGGTTCAGTAATACTGCATGATTTAGATGAAAATAGAGTTTTGGCAATTGCAGTTCCTGAATCGGATGGAAGGAAGTTAGGAACGTATATCGCGAAGATAAAGGCAATAATCCAGTAGGGTTAAGTTATAGAAATCTGCTGGAAAGGTAAATTCAGCGTTTGATTTCAATGAAAATTTACTGAAATATTCCAATCAATTAAAGTAGTAGAATATATAAAAATACGGAAAAAGTTAATTGTTCTATTGTTTTCCTTTTTCATAGAAAAAGAAAAAAGGTTGAAAGCCTAATTTCAATTTATAGTTACAAGAATTTTTTTTATAGTTCAGGTTCGTTGACTCCAAATGGTATCATTTCATCAAGATAGGATAGGATCATTCCTAGTTCAGGTTCTTTAAGCTCAAAATTAATGAGTTCAATAACACTCTTCACAGTAAGTATATCATTTAAATAGGAAATCCTTAAATCATCAATACCAGCATCAAGGACAAGAATTTTGTTTTTTCCTTTAGTATTATCCCAAGGATACCAATAAGGTAAACCTTCTCCATTTGGATTTCCTGTCCTTGCAAAATTGGCAAGATAATTCATACACAAATCTGTTAATCTTTCCCGACCAAGTCGATTACGCTTAGTGCGAGTTTTTCCGATCAGCATAGATATGGAACTGTTACCCATCCCTAAAAAGAAAGGAATTTCTGCAAAGTGATGAGCACCCAAGTTTCGCCCCATTAATTTAGGTAGAACACTCACACCATCTTTATCAGGGCTTCCCCAATCAAATCGGTAAGCATAAATGGGTAAATTAGTCTTTGAATTCATCTTACATACTAAGGAATCAAGACCATTCACACGCCAGAGTAGGGATCGATAACCCCAAATTAAGTCATATATTCTTGAATTCTTGGGAGGGTCTTTTCTAAAATGGCCAAAAAGTTTTAATTCATCCTTAGCGCAACCAATAATTATCGGTACCTTATTTGTCCACTCGCCACTTGAAAACACAGAATATCCTTCTTTTGGTATTACTATACCATCAGTGAAGATAGTTCGCCATTCAGCCATTCCGAAATCCATTTTGGGTATACATTTCATAATTTTAAATGCAGATTTTGAACGAAGATACTTATCAACCTCTTTTTCCGACATTTTATCTATGATTTGCCCGGCTTCTACTTGATTCTTTGCTTTATGATCCTTAATGAGGAGATTAATAAGAAGATCGGTACTTTGAGCCTCTGCAGTGTTAGTACTCCCAATAAGAGATAATCCACTTTCCACTATCGCATGATGGAACAGCCCTTTTGCATGAGGTGAGATAAGGAGTGAGAGAACATTAAAGGCACCACCGGATTCCCCTGCAATTGTAACATTATTAGGATCCCCTCCAAATGCTTCTATGTTATCTCTTACCCATTCCAAAGCTTTTATCAGATCAAGAGTACCAAAATTTCCACTTTTATCTTCAGAAGAACCATTACTTGTGACTGCAGGATGTATAAACCAACCCATTGCTCCAAGACGGTAATTAACTGAGATATACAATAAGTTAGATTTCTCAACAATCGCATTACCATAATAAGAAACCTCCGCAGATGAACCAATTGAATTTCCACCTCCATGGATATATAAATAGACTGGTAATTTTGTTTCTGGAGTTTTAGGACGCCAAACATTAAGATAAAGACAATCCTCTGAACCAATTGGACCTAAAAAAGGCATAACTTGTGCTGCAGAACTCCCAAACTTTTTTGTTTCGCGGGTTCCGATCCATGGGGTAGGATCAAGTGTGGCTTTCCAACGAAGAGAACCAGTTGGAGGATCTGCATACGGAATCCCCTTCCAGCACCAAGATCCTTTATCTGAAAAACCGGATGCTAAACCATACTTCGTTTGGACAAGAGCATCATCATTCCATGAACCTAGTTTAAAAGTAGTATTAGATGGCTCTAATGCGCGAAAATGACTAATGTAGGGAGATATAATCCTTTTAATCAAATTGAATAATCTAATAAAAGGACTAAACAAATAAGCTAGCTTTATTATTAAACTCATGATCTCAGATCAGTAACATTATTAAAAGCTTTTATGAAATTCTAACTATAGGGGGAGAAACTAAAGTTACTGGAACGGAAAATTCAGAGTTTGGTTTCGAATGAATTTTAGTGTACTCTTCTTAAAAAACGATGATTAGTATTTATCCAATAATTATATTAATTTTTTTTACAATCTCTTTTGCTCCACTAAAAGATTTAGAAAATGTTTCTGCCTTATATAAAATTGTACACAATGGTTCACCTTTTAAAATGTTCCTAATCGGCTTAGGTTTATCATGAATAAATTTAAGCCTATTGATTTTTGGTAGAAGATTTTTATCAATATCTTTAGGAGCAAAAAAGACTAATTTTGTCGCAAATTTCTTAGGATTCGCAGATTTAATTAAACTTCGAACATTTTCCCATTCTTCTGGAATGAAACTTTTAATATGGGCACCTAAAAGATTTAAATTTAAAACAGACTCAGAAGCTCTAATTGACCCTGGAATTCTTGGATTACATTCCATAAAATATAGATAATGGTCTTTTAATACAAAATCAAATCCATTAATTCCTTTTAATCCTAATTCTTTTGTTAATAAAATAGAAATTTCAGAGATTTTCATTTCTTCCTCTTTCTCTAATCCCGCAGGCACGATATTACCACAATACATAAATTCTTTTGGAGAAAAAAGGAATTTTTCACCGATAACTTGTCGATTGATAGAAATAACTTCACATTCCTTACCATTTGAAATCACAGTGCAACTAACAGGAGTCCCGTTTATATATTCTTGAATTAACCATTCTGATGGGATAAGATGTTTATCTTCGAAAATCCTAAATTGAGATGTTAAATTCACTTTATTTTCAATTTTAAAAACATTCAACCCACCAGCACTTCTCTTTTTTTTTAATATGATGGGAAATATTAAGTCAGATCCATTTAAATCAAATTTCTCAAAAGAATAATATACTGGAATAATATATCCATGGGATTTAAGCAATTCATAAACCGATTCAATATCTCTTGACTTTTTTATAACCTCTAAATCATTATTAACACTTATCACATCAAAATGTTTAATTTTGTCTAGTATACGTTTTCTTTCTTCATAGGCATCATCCAAACCACTTCCAATTAATAAGAACTCTATATCTTCATGCTTATGATGTAATTCAAGAGCAAACTGAGCTAAAACCTTACAATAATTATCTTTTAGAGAGTCATAATTCCCATTTAATTCTTTCGCAACGATAATATAATCTTTTACATAAGGAAAAAGATCTAAATCTCCGAAGAAATCTACTGTATATACTTTATACCCAGCTTTTTTTAAAGAATAAACTAATGGTCGCGTATTAAATCCAACTACAAGGACAGATTTTGATTTATCAACCATTATATGACATATAAGAGTAAAAAATTATATAGAAAATTAATATATTTACAACATTTTCTTTAATTCTAATACTAAAGAAGAAGGATTGTATTTATCGAATTTATAAACAGTAGCATTACCAAATTTTTTGAAATTCTTTTTAATTTGTTCTGCAGAGTATGTATGAACCCCTAATGCATGAGTTGCATAAGATTTTTTTGGTTCAAGTACAACTAAATGTATATTTTGTTTTGATAATTTTTTTGTTAATTCCTTTAATTCTTTTGTAATCAAAGTATAATCTGTTTCTATTTGAGCTATTAAATCAGGATATTTAACAGAGATATTTGCTCCACAATCACTGCAAATAAACACAATAGGAATAATATTTCTATCTTTCAGTTTTTCAGTTTTTATTAGTTCAGACACTTTTTTTAGTGCTGAAGCCATTGGTGTGTAGCTTTTTCCTTCTAGTTTTTTTAATTTATTCACAGCAATTTTAAAATTAACAGTTGGATTTTGTAGGACTACTGCTTCCTTACCTCGAAAGACTATCAAAGCAATTTTATCCCTCTTTCTATATCCTTCCCTATGTAGAGATAATATTACATCTGTCATTTGTTTTATTACATAATACATTGATGCTGAACTATCTAGAACAAAAAAGAGAGCTAGAGGTGCCCGATATTCATAAATTTTATCCATTAAATCATATTTATTAAAATGTATAGGAAAATCAATTTCAGTTTGGTTATATACAGAATTTTTTAGGTAATTTCTGATTGTGGCGTCTAAAGCAATACTTTTTGGATCTTCACGTACAGGAGTCCTATATGATATATATCTTCCCTTTTGAGAAGAAGATATTTTAATTCTTCTTCCAATTCCTCTTCCGCCATAATCAGATATCTTTCGTTCTTTTCTAATATTATCTAAAATTGATGTCATCTTTTTTTCCATTTTATACACAATTGGTATTGATTCATTTTTTGCATCGAAAAATTTAAGGTCATCATCAAAGGGTATATTTTTTACTTTCCATCCTCCTGCAGGTCTAGGATTTCTTTTTTTGTTATCTGGATATTTTGGAGGAGGTAATTTTTGTTCTTTAGATTCTGGAATATCAATCTTATCTGGATCAACAGATTGGCGTTTAAACTCATTTTGAGGTTCATCGGTATGTTTTAAAGGACCCTCTGTTTCTCTGTTAGGTTGTAAGATCTGAAGGTTTTCATATGCTTCTTTTATTTTTCCATAGACTTCAGCAATCTTAGCTTTTATTTCTTGAGGAGTTAATTCATAATGGAGCGATTGAATTCTGTGTTCAAATACTAAATCCATTGCAGCATTTAGATCGTCTTCAACAATAGTTTTTCTATTATTTAAGGCAGCATGGGCTCTCGCACATCTAATAAAAGTAATATCTGCTCTTTGTGAAAATATCTCTAACTCATTTACAATTTTAGATACAAATTCATAAACAGAGCTTGGAATTTGAACTTCTTTTAGAATTTTACGACCATTAATTATTTTACCTCTTAAATTTTCCTGTTCAGTTTCATACTTCTGGATGAATTCTTTAGGATTATCATCAAATTGAATTACTCTTTTAGTTATTTCTGCCCTTAATTCTGAATCTCTAGGTGCTTTTATCGTGACTTCCAATCCAAGACGATCTGCAATTTGAGGTCTTAAATCACCTTCCTCAGGATTCATAGATCCTACTAACACAAATCTAGAAGGGTGAGATACAGAAATACCTTCCCTCTCTATAATGTTTACTCCTGAAGCAGCAGAATCCAATAAAACGTCAACAATATGATCTTGAAGTAAATTAATTTCATCTACATACAAAATACCACGATTTGCTTTTGCAAGTAAACCGGGATGTAAAGCTCTAATCCCTTCTGTTAAAACCTTATCTATAGATAAACTGCCACAAACCATGTCTTCGGTCACCCCTAACGGGAGATTGACCAATACCATATCCCTAAATTCTGTATCAAATTGATGTTTTTCTTTTTTTTCAATACAATTTTGGCATAAATTATCTATATCTGAATGAGGGTCACATGAGAATTCGCAACCCTTAATAATTTCGATTTGTGGCATTAATTCTACGAGTGATCTTACAGCGGTGCTTTTCCCAGTACCTTGTTGGCCGGTTAATAATATTCCCCCAATTTGAGGGTCAATAACATTTAAAACTAACCCCATTTTCATTTTATCTTGTCCAAGTATGGCTGTAAAAGGAAAGTTTATTTTTTTCATCTTTATAATCCTTTTCTAAAAATTATATTTTATCTTCTTCATATAAAATCGCTAACTTAAACAACAAAAAGCGCAATCAAATAAAAATTTATCAAAATTAAAAATAAGATGAAAATTATTATAAAGATTAAAATTTCTTCGATAATGCTCTTAATTGTTTATCTAGACCAGCAACAAGTTCGTCCCATTTGTTTAGAATACTCTCAACTTTGGAAATAATTGTTTCTCTTTCTTTATATTCTAAGTAGTACATGAATTCTTTAATATTTTCAATCTTAACATAAGTTTCTGCTACAAATTTACGAATTTCTTGGGTTTGAGATTTCAAAACTTCAGGAATCCTTTTCTTTTCACCACGATGAGTTAATGTGGTTAAATATTCTTCTGTTCCCATAAATAGCGAATTAAAGTCATTTATTTTACCAGCAACAAATTTTTCATAAGTTTCTGGAACATTACTTTTTGGGAAGAAATTTGTTATATCAATAATAAATTTTTGAGTTAAAGTAATTAATTGCTCCATACTATCATATCCTTCAATTTTATAATCTACAGTATGATAGGATGCTTCAAGACCTCTATTAATATCATCTAACTGGAATATTTTAAATCCGGGATCATTTTTCAATTGTATATCTGGATCTCCTTTTTTATTTGCTACTTCAATTTGACGAATTAATCTTGATGGGTTAAAAACAAGAGAAATCGCTAATGGATTGTTCTGTTGGTAAGAGAGGGTGGTACGAATATCAATATGGCTCATCATCACCTTAAATCCTGGATGTGAATGCCACCATCCTACTACAAATTCAGGAGGATCCTTCGAGAAAGCCAAGTCATCTATTATATATAACGCTTCATAATCTTCATCAGCCCATTTATATTGGTCAATTACAGCATCTTTATCTAATTCTTGATGCATGATAGGGAAAGTTTCTGATATAATAACATCATCACCTTCATTTCGACCTGTAAAAATTCCGCTAACTTCTAACCAATCATCTTTTGGAATACGTGCATTGGCAAATCTGACAGAAGCGGCAACAAATGTTAAATAAACTTTTTTGGGGATAATAACGGTCATTTTAAAAACTTTGTTTGATTTAAGAATAGTTTTTTACAAATTAATACAAATTTTGCTATTTATGTGTTTTTAATCACAAAACATAGACCATAAAATTCAATATTTTATTTATAGCCCAAATATCCAATCTAAAAAGATTTTTTAATTTTAAATCTCGTTTTTACCATAAATAAGAAATAATTTAAATTGATAATTTATCTTTATAATATTACTCAAATCATTTAACAAATTTTGAAAAAGTGATCTAATTTGGCCGAAATTGGCTTTGTACCCCTTTCTTCACAGCTTGGTGTAGCTGGAACAAGCTACAGGATTCAATTGGGAGAGATCAATGAGAAATGGGCTGTACGTTTATTAAAAGGAAAAGAAGTAATTGATTCTTATGTTTTTAAGGATGAGGATGTCCAAGGAGACTTTCCAAACCAAAATATAATTGTAGGATGGGTTCTTAGAACTGTAGCAATTCCGAATATAAATCCACATCAAATAATGAAAACAACCCAAGCCTTAGTCAAACAATCAATAAAGAATAAAGAAGAAAAGAAGATGAAACCCCCTGTTTCGGAAGTTAAAGATGTTGAATTAACGAGTGTTCCTGAGAGTGAATTAAAAAGACCTCAAGTTCAAGGATGGGTAAAAACAGAAGGCACACAATCACAAGCAGAAATTGAAGAGGAACGACGACAAGCTTTTAAAGCGACAGTAATGGCCAGAAAAGCAGAAGCACAAGATTCAGCTTCAACACTTAAAACATCAAGACAATTACCTTCTATCCCAAAAGAAGGAAGCGCCGAACAGGGACAAATGGGCTCAGAGGGAGATTTCTGTCCTTTTTGTGGGAAAGATCTGGCATTCCGGTTTTGCCCTTACTGTGGGAAGCCCTTACCCCATTAATTTTATCTCGTATAATTATTTTTATTCTGATTTTTGAATATGATTTTTACTGAAAAAGAGTTAATCTAAATATTTTAGCGAATAAATAAACTATATAAATATCATTAATTAACTATATCTAAATCTAATAAATTTGTGATTAAATTTGGCTTCTGATAAGAGTATAATTATTAAACCTAATGTTTATTATAAAATGCTTTTACATGTCCTTCGATTTGGTAATAAAGAAATAGATAAAAGGCAATTTAATGAATGTATGGGCATCCTCATAGGGCATTTAGAAGGTGAACCTGATAAAAAAGGAATTAGAGATGTTATTATCGAAGAAGCAGTTCCTATTTCACATGGGGGAAGGATTGAAGTAGCTTTTAAGCCAGAGGATTATGTAGCTTTTTCTACGGTTGATGATGCTTATGTTGAAAAAGGTTGGTTTAGTTGCGGATGGTACCATTCTCACCCAGGGCTTGATATATTCTTTTCTTCAACTGATATTCATAACCAATTAGGATGGCAACATGAACTAAGTCCAAGCGGTATTGGTATTGTGTTTGATCATAGATACTTAGAAAAACCTGGAGATTTAGGATTTCGTACTTTTAGATTAGATAATCCTAATAAAGGTCAAATGTCAGGTTATCATGAAGTAAAGGCAACTGTAGAACCTCCTGATAGTATTGAGTACTATCTAAAATTAATAGAATTAATAAAATCTATTCACTCTAAAGAACCACCCATATTAGAAATTAATGAAATGCCTGATTTATTTGGAGATATAGCGTTTCCTAGTGAAAATCAAATTCTTGCAAAGAAACCTGAATTAAACTCTGCTTTGATCATTGATACACTAAAAAATGGTTTAACAGAATTTTTAGAGTTATCTTTCAAGCCTTTAATCTTTATTCTTAATTCTTGGAGCGATAATATGATTAGAAATACGGTAGATTCTAATCTACAAATGAGAAAAGATATAATAAAAATAAAAGATGCTCTCAGTAAAGGAATTTCAGATTTACAAAAGGATTTTAAATTTTCATTAGGAGAAAAATTAAATGAATTAGATACATATATTGATGATAAATTCGATGAGTTTGACTCGAGTCAGGAAAAGTTTAAAAATTCATTTAATCAAATCAAAATAGAACTTGAAGAACAGTTTAATATATTATTTGAACAGAAATTGAAGGATATTGTGCTTAAAATACTAGATTCAGCTAATGAACACATTGAAAAGTTAGCAGAAATTAATAATAAAGGCTTACAGACTTCTGAAAGCTTGGATGAAAATATTAAAACTGTTGACAATATAACAGAAAGCATTAATTCTATAGAAGAGTCATATACAGATGTTTTAAAAAATAAAACTGAAGAATTATCTGAACTATCTACAAAAAACCTTAACAAAGTGATTGGAAATTTTATTAATCTAAATAAAGACTCAAAGAGTTTTCTTTCAGATTTAAAAGCCGCCATAATATTATTAGAAAGTTCGAAGAATCCAATACAAAACAAACTTGATACACTTGAAGTTGAAAATAAAACTCTTCAGAAGAGTAATTCAGAATTAAAAAAACAAAATGACGATTTATTAAAGAAAATAGAAGAGTATGAAAAAGGAGGAGAATAGCTAAAATGACTGAAAAGAAAACTGGTAATGAATCTAATAAAGGAAAAATTTTCATTAAAAAAGAAGCTTTCAGGAATATGGTAACTCATGTCCTACGTTTTGGTAGTGAAGTATTAGAAAACAGTAATGAAGTAATGGGGGTTTGTTTAGGAAAATACGATGATACTGAAGATACCATTATTATTGAAAATGCAATACCTCTAACTCATGGGGAAAAAGTTGAAATTGGATTTGACAAAGATATGTATGAATTATTCGCTCAGATTCAGAAAAAATATTCTTCAGATTTACTTGGTTATTATCATTCTCATCCTTCATGGGGATTATACCTTTCAGAAAGTGATTTGGGGAATATCCAGTTTTTTCAAAATGAAAAATTTCCTCAAGGCTTTTGTATAGTTTTTGACCATGCTTTAATGGGTTTCGGTGAGGATTTTGGTTTTGAAATCTTTCGATTAGATGATTATACGAAAACAGATAAATATTCTAGTGTATCATATGAAATTGAAATTCCATCTACTTTAGAGTATTTTAAATGGGTTCAAAAGTTTATGGAGGATCTCCAGAAAAAAAGCCCAATTTTAATTAAAGAAATAAATGAATTTGATAAAATAGTTCCAGGAGATTTACAAGAGATACCATCTACTGGAAGATCAGAAGAAATTGAAGAGCAAATTGAGAAATATCCAGAGATAAATTCCATAATTTCTGGATTTAAACAAGGTTCTGAAAAGTTTTCTGAGGTATTTATGAACACATTTCAAACTCAAATAGGGGATTGGATGATTGAAATAGAACAAGGAAATTCACGTGGTTCTGAATATATTGCCAAATCAGTAGAAAAAATGAAAGAAGCAATAGTGACAGGTCTTTTAAAGGTAAGTGGTTGGTTCAAAAAGACATTAAATGAATCTACTAAAAAATTTAGAAATTCCATTTATAACTATATCGATACAAGAATAGAAGAACATAAACAATTAACTGAAGAAATCTCAGAAGTTAAGCATAGCCTTGTTAATAATTTGAACAATCTTATTGATAACAAGATAAATAATATAAATAGAGAAATAGAGGATTTAACCAACTCAACAACGCAGAAGTTAGAGGATATTAATCAAATCAATTTCAAGATAGAGGAAACTATAAAAAGTTTAAAAGACCATTTAATTACTATTAATAATCAAACAAACGCATTCACTCAAGGGGTAGAAAAAAAAATAGAAACTTCAATAAATCCAATTCATACTAATATTAATGAAAAAATTGAAAAATTGAGTGGAGAATTGGAACCTTTCAAAAATAACTACTCAGAAATAAGGGTTTTACTTGATAAACTACAAAAAATTATAACTGATTTTCGGAATCTAACCTAAAATTCAATTTAAAAGAATTCTAATTTTGATACTTTTGAAATATGCAACTTATATTTAGGGATGTTAGTACTTAATCTCTTTAATTCATTTAATTTAGCTACTTTACTTAAAATTCGTCCTATTTTGTCAACCTTAATGTCAACGCCGAAAGATTCTCTCAAAACACTATTGATTTTATAAGACGAGAGGATAACAACACTTGAGATATTCTTTTCGCAGAGTAACTCAATAGCTCTTCTGACTAACTGAATAAGTGTTTCTCTGCTTTCTTTTTGATTCGTTTCCATTTTTATGACAAAGTAACGAAATGACTATATTTAATTGTTATATTTGAAAGTTTTTAAAATTTGCATTAAAAATTTAAATTATTATCGTTATTGTATCAGTCAATTTCATCTTTGTCAACAATTTGATAATCTTACATTTTATAATTCTTATCAATATATACTTGAAATTGATGAGTACTTATCAAACCTTTATCAACAAAAAATGAAGTTATGTCTTGTTCCCCTTCCAAAATGGGAGATTTTGGTATTGGTGATGCTTTTTCAGTTCTACAACCTCAACAAATAAACTTAAGTTTAATAAGATCCATAAATACACCCTCCTCTTTTATGAAATTTTAAAAGTTCTCATATACAAAATATAATTATAATAACTTTTTAATTTTAAAAATGTCTGACAAGCAATCGAATTCTAATTCTTCAAAAAAGCCAAATGCTTCTGAAGATAAAGAAGAAGCTAAAGGAAAAAAAGAAAAATTTAAACCATTAAAATTGCCCAAAATCTCAAAACCGGGGATTTTAGGAGTAAAATATAAGATCAAAGACTATGTTTCAAGAAAGAGGGTGAAGGTAAGTACTCTAAAATCAAAAGCTAAAACTAATTTTTATGATAAAATTATCCATCAAGAAGTCTATATTGATGGCAAGGAACCTAAATCCTATTCCTTTGGGAAAAAATTTTGGGGATTATATGGGATATTTATCTTTTATTCCCTAATTTTAATTATAGCAATTAACACTCCGGAAAGCGAATGGATTCAATTTTTAATGTTTGGAAACCCCTTTGCATTTTCAAATGCGATTATTGCCTTTTTATTGGTGTTATCCTTTTTATTCAGTATAGATAAAATAAGAATCTTCATTTTTGAAGAAAAATCAGCTATTAAGCAATTAATATTATACCCCGTCCTTATTGCATTGCTATATATCCTTTTTCTATATATTGGAACGAGTATCAACTTCCTGACATATCTACTTACATTAGCAATGATTTGGTTATTTTTGCTAAGTAGTCGTTTTTATATTTATTCAAGGAAATTTGCGACAAAAATAGAAGCGAGGTTTATTAAAAAATATTCAATACCAAGACGTCTTTTTGCAATGATAATTCCATTTTTTATATTAGGAGTGCTTGTTGTAATTTCATTGTTTTATAGAAGTTTCTTGGTATGGTTATCTTTAGATATTTTTGGACCTGTTGACCCAGGTAATGCTGTTCAGGTGTTTAATCTCCAAATGCGGCAAGTAATGCCATTAATATACTTCAGTTTAGTGATGACATTAATTTTTGTCATTTTTGAATATGTATTTTCAAGAAGCAGAGCAGAAACTAAAAGGGCAGGAACGTTTGATAATTTCACCTTTTCCTTAATAGTCTTCTTTATCTTTTTCTTTCAAATTATGCAGATAAGTATCTATATGTTGCTTCAAGACCCCACAATTGATGCTTTTAAATCGACACTTGGGGCAACTGGTTCAGCTGTTACCTACGTTTTCATATTCGAGTTTATTGTTTCAATGTACTTTTTATATCGAATTGTCCGGAAGCTAGGTAGAAGTTTAGGGTGGCAAATTTTATTTTTCAAAAAAGATGGCTTAATATTATTATGCTTGGCTTGCGTATTTGCTCAAACATTAACTCGTTTTACTCTCTCTCCGGATGTTCAAATTCCTAATCAGATAATATCTGATGTTGGTATATTTTTAATGGCTGACAAATACATTATATCTGTACTAATGATTTTTTTCTTGGGAACCACGTTACTGATCTATTATCTTAAACCCCAAGAAACCTCCATGTTTATGAGATTACAAAAAGAAATAGTTACGGAAGAAGAAAGAAGCATGGATCGGGTTTATAAAATAATAAGAGGAGAGTATATCAGACGAGGTGAAGCTTATCCTGTTGAAATCATTGAGAGAGAATTAATAAAAGCAACTCAATTATCAAAGAGTAATGTATATGCACTTTTAGAACAATTAGCAAAGAAAGATATGGACATTTTGATTACAGAAGAAAAAAAAGATATTGGAAAACCAATAAAAATGATTGATTTTGTATCTGTTACTGAGCGTTTTGAAAAGAAAGGAGTTGCTCAACAGAAAGCTAAGAAATACCTTAGTGAGAGGTTATTTGAAACAGCTTTAGAAAAGAAAAGTAAAACAAGTAGATTAACTAAGGGTACGGAAACTGATAAACCTGAAAATGGTTTTATTTCATCTCTTACCGCCAATTATGCTAAAAAAGAAAGAGATAAAGAAGTACGTCAACAAAAGTTAAAGGATGCTCAAATTACTTTCACTGAATTCGATCATTCTGAAGACGTAAAAACTCAAATTATAGAAATTATAAGAAAAGAATATATCGATCGAATTGAAAATCCAGAAAAGATTGAAGATATCTCTTTACCCATCTCTGAAATTTCTGGTCTAATCGAAAAAAAATTAAAAATAAATCCAGGAGAATTTTACCCTCTCTTAGAAGATATAAGTAGTAAAGATATAGAATTATCTTTAATTGATAATCCTGAAGAACCTGAAGACAAAAAAATTATATTCCTCCCTCTCGCTGATGAAGGAATGTGTTATTCATTAACAAATTTTAGACCTGAAGAGTATTCGAATTTTAGAATCTCTGTTATCAAAAACTTTTTAAAAGCCCTTAAAACAAAAAAAGAAAAAAGAGTGCTCTTTCAATTAAAGAAAGAGATCATTGATCAAACAGAAAATCAAAGGTCTTGGATTGATTTACTAAATAATTTATATAAATATTATCCTCTATACACAGAACAAATAAATCAAGTTCCAAATACTCTAAAGTTTTTGAAACAGTTAGATAAATGGAAAGAAGTATTTCAAGAAATTTAAAAGCTATAAATCTCTAATTCTCCTTACTCTTCTAAAGCTTAATCTTTTACAAAATACTTGGAATCCTCGTGTTTTAATTCAATTCTATTATTGAAGATTAGATAATTTTAGAAAAGAGCATACTTTCAATTAATTAAAAAAATAATTATATTCGCACTATGACAAGATTATCCATGATAAAATTCACAAAAACTCCTTTAAGGATCTTTTCAGGACTATCATCCTTTCAAATACTCGCGATGTTTAGGAGAGGTCTCTTTTACACATATTTATCTTTATATATGAGAGAATTCTTAAATTTATCCGTTTTTGTAACCACCTTGTATGCTACGCTTCCTATGATAATGAGTATTATTTTTCAAAACTTCGTTTGGGGGCCAATTAGTGATAAAATTCAACGTCGCAGGACTTTCATAGTATTAGGTGAAATTTTAGCGGGAATAGGGACTTTGGTTGTTTGGCTTATTCATTTCATACTAGCAAGTCTCCATTCATCAGGTTATACTATTAGCATTTGGGGGATTACTTATAGCTGCTTGTATATTTCTGGATTTATTATCATTATAGGTCTTAGTTTTGTTGAAATGTTTTGGTCAATGTCGAATATCGGTTGGAGTGCTTTGATTAGTGATTTGTATCCTTCTGAAAAAAGAAGTAAAATAATGGGTCAATTAACTGGTCTTGGAGGTATGGGGCGCATTTTTGGAATATTTATTGGGGGTATATTATATAATGGGGGATTTGGGTTTAGAAATGGATCATTATTTTTCGTAGCTTCTTCTTTTATGTTCATATCTACAATTCCAATGCTGCTATTTAGTCCTGAGGGAGGAATTAATAGAGAAGAGAAAGAGGAAATAAGAATTTCAGAATTGAATAATAATAATAATAATAATAAAAGCATTCTAGTTTTTGTTATATTTATAATTGCCCTTGCTGCGATAAATTTTGGGAGAAATTCTATTGCTATTCCTTATTCTCAGTATCTTTATTTAGAAAGCGGGTTTAATGTTGATACTATAATGCTTAGTTTTATTACAAACTCCCGTTCAGTAGCAACTTTGATAATAGGGTTTACTGCAGGAGTTTTAAGTAAAAAATTTGGACATTCGAAAACTTTAATTATTGGAACCTCAATAGGGATTATTGCTTTAATAATCACAGCAACCACTTCGTATTTACCAATTATTTTCATAGGAAGTTTTTTAATTGGGGCTGCTGAGGTTTTAATTTATGCATCTTCATATGCTATTGCTTCATTATTAATACCATCAAGATTACGCGCTAAATTGTTTGCGGTATACAATGCAACCTTCTTTTTATCATGGGGAATAGCAGGTACAATAATCTCAGGCCCTATCATAGATACCTTAATTAGTGAAGGAACAAGTGAGGTTTTTGCTTATCAGATAGGATTCCTCATAGCAGCAATTATTTGTTTTTTTGGACTTTTAATCTTCTTAATTCTAGAAGCATGGATGAAGATCCAAAAATCAAAAATATGATTTAAAAATGATCTTCAAAAATTATTTAATTTTACAACATTCTCCACATTTCAACTCATTTAAGGGAAGATATCCACAATTTGGTCCCATATTACATTCAAATCTAGCTTTCTCCTGATTATAAATCATATCCTCCGAACAACATTTTGGAATTGTATCTATTACTTTACCACATCCAGCACATTTATATAGTCCCATTTTGTAAATCACGTAGTTTATTAATTTTTATTCAATTAGTTCCATTGGTTTGCCATGATGCTCTGGGATTGGTTGAGCCCCACAAGATGCCCCCATCCAACAAATCAATTGATTTCCTTCTTTATGCATTGGTTGTCCACAATGCATTGGTAGTTCTTGTTCTATTCCACATTCTGAACATTTTAATTTACCCATTTTTTTATCATCCTCTTTATTTTTTATATTTTGATTTTTTACATTTTTTTTTTCAATATTATTAGAACTTTTCATTTGCATTAATTTTGAGTCCATCGCATCATAATTTTTAAATCGCTCAGGATCCCTTTTGAAGTGAGCCTCACAATTTTGATTACAAAAGTGATAAATCTTATCTTTATATTCATACTCAATAGCACGTCTAGGTTCAATTTCCATCCCACAAACCGGATCGACTACTTTTTCTTGAGAGAGTAATAACTTTTCTTCTTCAATTTGTTGTGGAGTTTTTGGTTCATACCGTTTTAAAAATAATGCATTTGATACAACTGAAACAGAACTTGTTGCCATAAACACAGCAGCTAAATAAGGCGGCAAAAAGAATCCTGTGGCATAATATAGAATTCCAGCAGCAATTGGGATACCAATTAAGTTATAAATAAATGCCCAGAAAAGATTTGTAATCATTTTTTTATAAGTCTTTTTTGATAAATTTATAGCGGATACTACATTTCTTAAGTCTCCTCTCATTAATACGATATCGGCAGTTTCTATTGCAATATCCGTTCCTGAACCAATTGCAATTCCCACATCTGCCTGTGCTAAAGCAGGAGCATCATTAATACCATCTCCGACCATACCAATTATTTTATGATCCTCTGATTCTTGAAGTTGTTGGATTGTGATTGCTTTTTGATTTGGTAAAACTTCAGCTAAGATATGATCCTCATCAATTTTCAAATCTTTACCGATACTTAAAGCTGTTTGTTTATTATCCCCAGTTATCATATATATTTCTAATCCTTTTTCTCTCAATTTATCTAAAGCATATGGTGCTTGATCTTTGATCTTATCTGATATTCCAATTATTCCTCTTATTTCGTTTTCAATACTTATTAGTATAGTTGTTATTCCTTTATGTTGAAGTTCATTAAATTTATTTTTATAATTCTCAAGCGAAATTTCATGTTCATTAATAAATTTCTCATTCCCTATCAAAACCTGTTTATTATTAATATTTGTGATCAACCCTTTACCGGGTATAGCGTCAAATTCTGTGGGGGATTCAAGTTTTAAATCTCTTTGATTAGCCTCTTCTATTATCGCTTGTGCTAAGGAGTGTTCAGATCCCATTTCTGCGCTCCCAGCGTAAAATAATAAATCTTTATCATCATAACCTTGACCTTTCAAATCCTTTTCAGTAAAAAGCATAGAAACTTTTGGTTTTCCGACTGTTAATGTTCCTGTTTTGTCAAATACTATTGTATTTATTGTATTAATTGCCTCTAAAGAATCTCCGCCCTTTAAGAGAATTCCATTCTCTGCCCCTTTACCGGTTCCAACCATCACTGCTGTGGGTATTGCTAAACCAAGAGCACATGGGCATGAAATAACAACAATAGAAGTAAAAACTAATAACGACAATTCTAATCCAATTTGAGCAATTAAATACCAATAGATAAATGCCCCTATGGCAATTAAAACAACAATTGGAACAAAATAATTACTAACTTTATCTGCTAACTTTTGTTTTGCTGCTTTTTTACTTTGTGCTTCTTTAACAAAATCGATTATTTGAAATAATAAAGTATCTTTTCCAACTTTCTCCGTAACCATCTGTATTAAACCTGTCTGGTTAACTGTTGCACCTATCACTTCACTATCAATTTGTTTCTTTACATATTTACTTTCTCCTGTAATCATACTTTCATCGACTTTAGTTTTACCTTTAACTACTTTTCCATCAACAGGTATCTTTTCACCGGGTCTTACTATTAAAATATCACTTATTTCAATTTCTTCTATAGGGATTTCAATTTCTTTAGTTCCCTTTAATAAAGTTGCTGTTTTTGGTTGTAATCCTATCAATTTTTTAATAGCCTCAGAGGTTTGACCCTTAGTTTTATGTTCAAAGTATTTTCCTATCAGTAAAAAGGATAAAATCATACTCATTGCTTCATAAAAAGTCTTACCATCTATTAGAAATGTTGTTAAAATCGAATATACTAATGCGGTCGATGTTCCTAAAGCTACTAATACATCCATATTAGCAGATTTATTTTTTAAAGATTTATAAGCCCCTATTAAAAAGAAAGAGCCTGCAATTGCAAAATTGGCTAATGCAAAAAAGAACAGTATTAAATTTCGTATAAAAGATTCTGCAAGAAACCAACTAATTGGAGTAATAATAAGTGTAAAACTTAAGGAGATTATGAGTATTCTAAGTCGATATCTCATCTCTCTCTTGTGTTTTTCGATTTCTTTATCTATTGCACCTGCAGCTTTCTCAATTCTATAACCAAATTTTTTAATACTTGAAAATATTTTATTTTCATCCAATTTTAATTCATTAAATTCGATGAATAACTTATTTGCTTTGAAATTTCCTCTCACTTCATAAATTCCCTGAATTGATTTTATATGTTTAATAAAATCATAAAATTGTACTTCTGTTAATGTATCAATTACTTTGAGATCGATTTTAGCTAATGATGATTTATAACCCAAGTCGTGTACAGCTTTGTTAAATTCATTATAATTTGTTATCTCAGGATTAAATTCAACAGTTGCTTCTTCATTAGCAAAATTAACAACTGAACTGTTTACACCTTCTAATCCTTTCAACTTAGTCTCAATTTTATATGCACAATTTGCACATGTCATTCCACTAAGTTTAATTTTTACTTTTTCAGTAGATTCCATTTTAAGTAAAACTCACCTCAATATCTACAGATAAATTACTAAGCTCAGTTATTATACCTTCTGTTTATAATTTGAAAGTTTTTTTCCAGTTTTGGTTGTAGAATAAATACAGAGTTATTGATCGATTTATATTTTAATTTAACTCAAATTTCACTCTTAAGTTGGTATTTCTTAATATCGATTTACTCATTCCCATTCCAGGTAATTTTATATAATAAATCCTCTGATCCGGGAATTTGGGGATTTTCAAATATCCAATTCCCTTTGATACCTAATTCTTTTGCAGTAAGATCAAAATGATTAACCGCTATTCCAATATCTATAGGTCTGAATTTACTATATTGTAAGAAACGTCCATCCTTAGGATTAATGGCATAAAAATGAAAAATTTTTTTATTAAGCGCTTTAATAATCCTCCAAGGTTGACGATTTCCTGCAGATGGTCCAATTTGGACCATTTCAAGTAATGTTGAATATTCTCCTATATTTTTATCTGAAATTGGATTAGTAAGATTTCCTTCAAAAAATAATTGATCCCATGGTATTCTTTTATCAGCTTTAGCGAATGATCGAATAAGTTTTTCTCTAACCGTTTTTTGAGCATGATAGCCAACAGGAGTAATAGCGGGTATAATTTCGTCTGCTTTACAATTAATTTTTGCAGAAAAAAGACTTCTATTAAAAAAACCACCCAACCAACATGTACCTAAACCTAAATCTGTAGCACCCAAGATAATAGTTTCCATAAGGTATCCATAATGTTCTCGACCGTATTGAGTCTTTTCAACTGTCCCCACTATAAAATCTTGAGCACCTTTAATAAATCCATAAGTTCCTAACTTTCTCTTTTCATTAAGTTCAAATTCTGGAACGCTAACAAGTCTAAATCTCACTCTTCCAGCATATTCACTGAAAGGACTTTTTAACTCATGGTTTTCTAATATTGCAATTATTTTTTCCCTTACATCATTTTTAAGGGGTTGCCCAGAATAGGTCCTACGAGATGTTCGCTCTCGAATTATATCCATAACTGGTTTAGAAAAATTCATGATATTAGCCGGTATAAATTTTAAAAAATAGGTATATTATGGTCTGTTATAATAAGAGGGAAGATTATAGATAAATAAAATCATAAGATATAACACGATAAGGATTTTGAATTCTATAAATAATGTTGTTATAATTTAAAAATTATGATAGGGAATAACTTATTTCTTTTTTGCTCGGAATTTATTTATACTATCTCTCAAAGCATCAGCTGCTAGATTAGAACAGTGTAGTTTAATAGGGGGAAGACCATCCAATGAAGCAGCAACATCATCTCTAGTAATATTTAAAGCCTCGTCTAATGTTAAACCTTTAGCAATTTCAGTAATCATTGATGAAGTAGCAATTGCTGCGGCACACCCAAACGTTTGAAAAGAGATATCATCGATAATTTCTTGTCCATTCACTTCTTTCACCTTAATATATATATGCATCAGATCGCCACATATAGGATTTCCATATTCACCTACCGCATCAGCATTTTTCATTTCACCCATATTTCGGGGATTTCTAAAGTGTTCCAATACTTTTTCAGAGTATATTTTTAATCACCTTTACGTTCATTTGATTCTATGAAATATAAGAAACCTTTAACTTAAAGCTTTATGGGTGGTTTCTTACGATTAAGCTCATTAATTCAATATCAAGAGCTTTCTTTTTATAGGTAATGAAACTTTTTCAACACCTAATTCTTTTACATACTCCACCACTTCTGTTAATTTTTTGGCAGATTGATGGAAAAAGCAGACTTCCTTTGGTTCTAGATTTTTTATCATTTCACTCAATTGATTTTTATCCGCATGGAGTTTTATTTTAATGTGAGGAGCAAAAGTATTTAGTAAGAAGGCTCGAAAAGGCATTTTCCATGTCTCAGAAAACTCAATTTCATTCGCACCTGCGACCAACTCTGCACCAGGGGATTCATGAATCGATCCTGCTAGAAAAATAAAATTATGAGGACTGCGCCCCACTACATTAATAATATTCCTTATTAATCCGTAAGAAAGATCTGGAGGATGTGAAATAATAATATTATTTTTTTTCCGTAAAAAGGTTAAATTAGAATGATCAAACCATCTAAACTTTATACTATTGAAAGGATTTGCTTTATCTTTAATTAATCTTGAAATCGGCCCATAAATATATTCATAGCGATGATTTATAACTTGGATATTTTTCCGCACCATCATGTCTACATAAATATTAGGCCGTTTTTTGAACCCGCGTCTTAATTGAAGCTTCCTAAAATATCGCCAAAAGATTAACATGAAACTAATTGCCAAACTTGAAGGATCTGCCCCAATTAAAGAATTATCTTCATATTCTGCTTTTTGTTCAAGAAATAATATTAAGCTATGAAATTGATCCGATATATTTCCAAAATCTTCCTGAGCAGCGGTTCCATCAATTAATAAATAATCTATTGGATGCGAGATTTGTTCAAGGAATCTTCTAGTCCCAGCAAATGGCGTAATGTCAATATAAGTATAATCTCCTGTGTACAAAAATTTAAATTCATTCACCTTTGCTTGCATCATCAATGCACCAGGCATGTGACCTGCATGAAAAAAAGAAAGAAAACTATTAGGTTCTTTAAATTCTATCTTTGTACCATTTTCTACATAAATTACATTTTTAATAATATTTCGATACTCTTCCTCCTCAATCTCATCATATTTTTCTTGCTTTAAAAAATTTGAATCCCTTAATAGATATAAATCTAGAGTAATACGAGAACATAAAACTGGAATATCTGGAAACATTTTAATTAATTCTTTCAATCCAGAAATATGGTCATAATGACTATGAGAGATAAATATCGCATCAATTTTAGGATTCTCAGGGACATTTTCAAGAGAAAGATTACTTTTATCTTCAGAGGTTATCCCTTTTCTCGCTTTTTCTTCTTCTACAATATACTGGGATAGATTCTGTAAGTATTCCTCAATATATCTAAAATCACCTTCTATCTCATTTTCTTCATCTTTTTCAGAAAGACCACAATCTAATAAAATATTCAGTCTTCCTAATCCTAAAATATGACTATTATGGTTTGGTTTTAGAATTATAGGATAAATTGTGACTCGAATATTATTTGAATTAGTTCCTTTTTCTATCAAAGAGAGATTAGAAAAATAATTCAAATCAAATCTTTTCTCAATCTTATCTATAGCATTTGAAATATCACTTTCTCCCACAGGGACTCCTGTAATATATAAATACCAGCCATAATTCTTAACAAGATTCTCTAAATTCTCATACATCTCATCTCCTAGAAAAGATTTGATAACAATAGTTTTTTCTTCTTGATAATAAATAATCTTTCTAATCCCTTTTTTTTCCTCTATCGGAATCAGATCATTTTTAAAAAATAAATCATTAAGAACATCTTTTATAGGGTTTTGCTGTATATTTTCGTTTTTAATTAATTTTAGATAATGTCTATATTCTTTTGTATGATAAAGCGAGCGCATATACTTTTTTTGTTTTAAAATGATTATCAAATCTTCATATTGGAATTCTTCTCTGCTAATTGTTACTTCTTGTTTTTTTTTCTCTTGCTTTTTATCCTTATCCTTTTTAGATACTTTTTGAACTATTTCATTCTCAGAAATAAAAAAGAACCAACCGTAATTTCTAACTAATTTATCACGATTTCTAATTATGTCGTTTCCACTTGAAGTAATAATAATAATTATCCGATCAAGATCAGAGTAAATTATTTTAGAAATTGAATTTTTGGTTTTATTTGAGATGAGTTTATCGTTAAAAAATAGATGATTAAGCACATCTTTAATATTTTTTTGAGGAATTTTGTTATCTTCCATGAATTTCAGCTTAATTTTGTATGACTTAATCTTAAATGACGGCTCTAATTTCTCTTTCTTTTCAATTAATAGAGTCTTTTCTGAAAATTTAAATTCCTCAATATTCATTAAATTAGTGATATATGTCAAGTAAAATAACAATTATGTTTTTTTTACATCACCTAAATCGCAATAAGATAAAAGTAAAAGGAGAATAAAAAAAAATTAATAATTTTTTATTAAAAATCCCTAATATATTCTATTTTGAATAAGAAGATTTATTTGTATTTACTAAATTTGACTTTTTTTAATGTTATATTTAATTCTTCCACAGAATAACCTCTATCTTTTAGTCCAGTGATAACACTACCATATGTGAGACCTTTAAGAATATCATTTAAGTTTTCTTTTGAAATTTCAACTCCCAATTGTTCGGGAAGAGGTTTTAATGTGTAAAGTAGTCTAATAGTTTCATCAAATCTAGGTAATAGGAAAGATTCTATTCTGTGACTAAATTTTGGAGATACTAATGGAGCTACCGACTGCAAATCTATACATTCAGCAAGTGAATTAATATGTTTTATAGTCAATGTCGCAATTCCATACTCTTTTCCCTTTTTTTTTAAATCATTTTTTATATAAATGATATTATTTTCTATAAAACTATATTTATACTCATTCCCATTCATTTTTTAACCTCATTTTAGAGATTCATGTGTTTATTTCAAATCTTATTTACCTAATTTTAACAATTTTACAAGATCTATTGGACCATTAATATTTATTAAACTCATTAAATTTGTATCTAAATTTTGAATTGATTTTTCTACTGAAATATAGTTTATTTTCCAATTTGTGTCTATAAAATTTATTAATCCATAATTTTCGGTTAATAGAATGTCTTTAGCTTTTTGAAATCCTTTTTCAACAGGATATATTGCGAAAAAAAGTTCTAAAAACCCATTATTCCATATTGGAATACAACAATCAAATCCTTGAGATTCATTAATCATCAGATTAATTACTTCTGGATTAATTAGAGGCATATCACAGGATAATAGAAAAACCTTTTCAAAGCCTAATTTTTTCAATTCCTTAAAGCCAGAATAGATTCCTAGCATTGGTTTGTATATTTTGGAATGCTCAAATAATTCTCTATCATCTACAATAAAATTAACATCTCTTGGAAAATCTATTTGTTTTCGATAATTAAATATTTGCTCCTCAGAATGAGCAACTAAAAAGATATCTTGGTCAAATTGTGTTAAAATTTCTAATTGGTGTAAAATTAAGGGTTTTCCATATAGCTCTACAATGGCTTTTTCTGTACCAAAACGAGTGCTTTTCCCTCCAATTAATATTAAAATTGCTAAATACTTTTGATTATTCATTCTATTAACCAAAGTCTTAATATCTATTTCTATTTTTTTCCAGTTTTTTTATATAATTAAAAAAATGAAAAGAATTACAAAAAAAAATATTCAAATTAGGTCTGAAATCACAAGATTTTTAATCAAACTTAATATTCCTCATCATTAGCTTCCCAATCTTCGTCGTCATCGTCTTTATCCCATTCTTCATCGTCATCTTCGTCCCAATCCTCTTCCTCATCATCCTTTTTTTTTGCAGTCATTTTTTTTCTAATTTCTTCTCATTTATAGTAGATTAAAATTATACTATATTTTCAATTACGATTAAAAACTTATTATATATTTAAATGTTTCTAATTTTAATATCTATATTTAAAATAAAAAAGGTTAATTGTTCTGTGGAAAAAATGAAATTTATTAATGGGTACTTATATCACTTTTAATAATTAATTTTTATCATACTTAAAAGAATGCTACTTATTTTAAATAAAAATAAGGTTTAATTCACAATTAAGTTTTTAAAAGCTATATATTTACTAATACTTTTAATAAGTTTGAGTAAATCTTTACAAGCAAAATTTTAAAAAAATTTTTATCAAGCTTAATTTCTTTTAAAAGGAAGGATAAAATTGTTATATGAAATCATTCAATATTCAAAAATAATCTGAAAAAGAAGAATTGACGATAAATTAAGTTCACATTTATTTCCTTATGCTAGATTTCTATCCTATAACTAAGATTAATGGATTATATTACTAATAATAAAAAGAGTAGTTTTATTAAATTTAATTTTATAAGTAATATAAAAAAAGAAATGTTTTTAAGCTAGTTTAATCTTTTTTAATTTCAGATATAATGATTCAGTCTAGTAAAAAATAATCAAATTTATAACACCTAACTCAAGGATTCGCTAAAAATATAGATGATATATAACATTAACATTAATTACTTAAGAAGCATTAGCACCAATGTGAATTATTTTCGAGATTATATCAAAGACTTATTCTTCTACTTTAAGTTCCATGAGCTTTATTTTACTCTATTTTTATCAAAATTAAAATTGAATTGATAAGCAATAATGACGATTCAAAATAAAAACATAAATAATAAAAAAAGGAATCCTCAAAGTAAAGAAAAAAACATACCAAAATGCCTTGGTCCAGTTCTAGACTTAGAGGAATATGTTAAAAAGGATTGGTGGAAGAGGATATTTAACGCTTATTATTTAAAGACAGACGGTGATGTAGTAGATGATCGAAAGGTAACTGAATTTGAATTGGATTATTTTGTAAGCGTTATGAACTTTCATCAAGAACAACATATTTTAGACCTTTGTTGTGGCCAAGGAAGACATTCTATAGAATTAGCTAATCGAGGTTATAAATACATATATGGATTAGACCGTTCAAGATATTTAATTCAAAAAGCTAAATCAGATGCGAAAAATTTTGGTGTTTCATGTAGATTTCGTGAGGGCGATGCGAGAAAATTACCTTATAATCCGGATACATTTGATTCTGTTATGATTTTGGGTAATAGTTTTGGGTATTTTGAATCAATAAATGATGATGTCCTGGTCTTGAAAGAAGTTTTCCGTGTTTTAAAACCATGGGGAAATATATTGATAGACCTTACAGATGGAGAATATATTAAAAAAAATTTTCAGCAGCGTTCCTGGGAATGGATTGATAAGAATTTTTTCGTTTGTAGGGAAAGATCTTTATCTTTAGACAAACAAAAATTAATTTCAAGAGAAGTAATAACTCATGTGAATAAAGGAGTTTTAGTTGATCAATTTTATTATGAAAGGTTATATTCAAGAAATGGGATTTCAAAATTATTAAAAAAGGTAGGTTTTAGTGATATAACCTTTCATGACTCAATCACCCCTGAATCTCAACGGAATCAAGATTTAGGTATGATGGAAAAAAGAATTATTATTACTGCTAAAGTTAAGAAAGAATGGTCCCCGGTAAAAAAGAAAGAAATTAAAGATGTAAGAAATATTGCTGTAATTTTTGGAGACCCAAATAAACCTGACTTACTTAAACCCTCACAAAAATTTGATAATGACGATTTTTATACTATAAATCAGTTGAAGGGTGCATTAAAAGAACTCCCAGGTTATAACTTTTCATATTTAGATAATCACAGTACACTTATACAAGATTTACAAAATCTAAAAGGAAAAATTGATTTTGTTTTTAATTTATGTGATGAAGGTTATTTGAATAATGCAAGAAAGGAATTACACGTCCCAGCTTTATTAGAAATTCTTAATATTCCATTTACTGGGTCTGGACCTCAATGTCTCGCTTTTTGTTATGACAAATCCTTAGTACGAGGAATTGCAAAAGAACTAGAAATTCCTATTCCTGAAGCTATTTATATTAAACCTGAAGATAAAATCATCGATCTACCTTTATATTTTCCTGCTATTGTGAAACCTAATTTAGGAGATTCTAGTTTTGGTATCACTCAGAATAGTGTAGTTAACAACGGAGAAGAACTACTTTCTGCAATTTCAGAAATTCGTGAAAAGTTTGGATACGACAAACCAATTTTAATAGAACAATTCCTTACTGGTAAGGATCTTTCAATCGGAATTATTGGAAATCCTCCTGATGATTACCTCATTCTCCCTATAATTGAAGAAGATTATTCAAGCCTGCCTTCAAGTTTACCTAAAATATGTGGTTATGAAGCTAAATGGCTACCTGATTCTCCCTATTGGAATATTAAATCCATTCCTGCAAATCTTCCACAAGATACAATTGAAATTATTGAAAATTGTTCTCTTAAATTATTTGAGAGATTAGAATGCCAAGATTATGTTCGATTAGATTGGCGCTCAGATAATGAGGGAAGTCCTAAGCTACTAGAAGTTAATCCTAATCCTGGATGGTGTTGGGATGGTCATTTTGCCAAAATATGTAATTTTGCTAATATATCATATAAAGAAATGCTCCATAAAATTCTAGAAGCCGCAGTAAAAAGAATTGGGTTATAAGAAAAATATTACAATATGAAATCTAATAATAAAAGAATAAATTCCATAATAAACACAAAACTTAGCAAAATTTCAACATATAGAAGGAATTTTTCATTAGTATTAGTCTGTGTAACACTATAAATATTTTCTAAGGTTTCAAGCCTATGTCTTATACTTTCACTCCATTGTTTAAGTTGAAACAACTCTGCTAAATTAGTATATATCTCAGCTAGATAGTAATCTCCGATTAATTTCGAAACATTTTCTATATTTTCTAATAAAAATATTAAATCATATCTTAATCGGATTAATCGCCCTAGTTTTCTCTTAAATCTTCTGAATAAACTTCGCCTTTTAAAATAAATTTTGCGTATATCTTCTTCTGCTATTGTTAGTCTTCGATCTAGTAATTTATCTAAAGCACGTAATTCAAGCAATTGGTAGTTAGCAATCTCTATAACAAGTAGTATATCATCATAATCATGATTAGGATCGATTATTAATCCTCTATCAAAATCTAATACTATTAAATCATTTTTTAAAAATGAAAAAGACTTACGAAGCTTTTTATTTATTTGATCTTTACTAAGGTTGAGTTCAGGTTTCTCTCCCATAAAAAGAGCAGAGATATAACTTTTTTTTCTCTCAATAAAGTCTTTTGGGTTCTCTAATTCATCAGTTAAGCAATATAAGGTATATTTTTCATGTTCAGATTCACCGATTATAAATCCCTCTTCACCAATAGATCCTCTTATTTGCTTAAATACTTCATTGTAATGATACTTCATGAAATTGTTTATTTGAAATTCCCCATTAGAAGTCTTGAATTTAATTCTTCTAATAGTGTGCAATTCTTCAAACGGTAAATCTCGAAAAACAAGTCTGGCAATCAAGGATATTACTCCTTCTGAATATAATTTAATATGTAGAGAGATATCTTCAATATTTTTTAAATCAGAGGAAATATTCTGAGTTACTTCTACAAGTAAGGGAAGTGGAAAATCCACATATGAAGGTGTATCTTTTGTTTTGATAATTTTTTTATCTTGAATTGCAGGAATAATATTTCTTACTTCTTTCAAATCAATATTGCGTCCCACATCTGTCAATCTGAAAAAAATTACTTCACCATTCAAACGAAAATTACCTTAATGGAAATTTATACTATATTTATCTTTACTTTAGGATAAGATAATTAAGTTTTATTTAAATTTAATCAAGTTTAAATTCTTTTTTCTCTTTTATAAGAATTATTTCACATTTAAAAATGTAAAGAATTTACAATGTTAGAGGATTTTTGGCTTTTAATAATAATATTTGCTATATTTTGTGTGATTTTAATTAGCTATTCGTCAAAGAAATTCGACTTTGTTGTAATTTCATTATTTTGCTGTTTTTTAGCAGGAACTATAACTGGTATAGCGAAGAATTTAACAATAACTGATTTTGTGTCATTTATTGAATTTGAAGCAATAATCGTTATTTTATGTATGAGTATTATAACTAAAATTGCACAAGATTCAAATATTTTAGAATTTTTAGCGGTAAAACTTTTTAAAATTTCAAAAGGTAATAGGAAAATTTTCTTTTATTTGATCTGCTTAATTACAACTCTTTTAGCAGCAATAATAAGTGATGTTGTAGTGGTATTGATATTAGCGCCAGTTGTAATACGTTTATGTCGCTTTTTAAAAATAAAAGCTGGAACTTATTTATTAGGAATGACAATTTGCATAAATATTGGTTCAATAATAACACCATTTTCTAGTGGAGAAAATATTATCATCGCTGCTGCATTTAACCTAAATACGATTTATTTTATAACCTATTACTGGGGATTCTCTTTTTTCCTTTTATTTATGACAGCCTTTTTAGTAGATAGATTTCAATTAAGTAAAGAACCTGAAATAGAAGATCTTCAAAAAAAATATGTTCTGGATCTAGTTGATGCCAAAGTAATGATAACAGATAAAAAAATGTTTTATTTTAATAGTATAGCGATTATTATTACAATAGCATTATTCGCAATTTTACCATTTCTTTACTTAACAGCAGCATTTTCAACATTTTTGTTAGTGTTAATTAATAGAAAATTTACAAAAAAAAAAATGGGTGAATTTTTGAAAGATGTTGAATGGGAAATCATCTTCTTCTTTATTTCCTTATATGTTGTCGTTGGTTGTTTAGGAGTAGCAGGTTTTGAAAATCTTTTTAAAGGAATCCCCTTTCAGACTTTGAATCCTTTCTTAGTAAGTTTAATAGTATTGGTACTTGTTAGTTTTGTGTCAGGATTTGTTGCTAATACTCCTACAGCATTAGTTTTTATTCCAATCGTAAATTTGTTAGTAACCGCAGTCCCAGATGGTTTTGGATTTTCTTCAATCCCATTATATTTTTCATTAATTATTGCCGTGAATATTGGAGGAAATCTAATACCTCAAGGTGCTGCTTGTGATGTAATGACCCTAAAAATTGCTCAAAATAATGATGTAGAAAATTTTAGTTTTAAGAGATTATTGAAAGTTGGTGCATCTTTTGCTATAATCCATATAATTTTATCTATTGGATATTTATTAATACTTACATTATTTTATGGTTAAACTTATATGAATCAGAATAAAAAACTTCTTGTAGTACTTGTGTTAGGGATCGTAATAATTGTTGCTTCAATTCCGATTATTTTTATTATTATTAATAATATTCAACGGGAGGAAAATATACAGATCAAATTCCTACCTAATCAAATGAAGTCATGTCCCAATCACACAACCTGGTTACTTTTAGATATAAAAACTAAAACCAACGACTTAATGTCTAACTTATCTTTGTATCTTAATACTAATTCTTCTGTAGAAATGGAATATAAAGTCTGGGATAATTCTCAATTTAGTAAAGTTGTAGAGGTGTTTTTATATCCCAACATTACCCATCTCAATACAATAATTGAAATTGAAGCAAACGTCTCCAGTGGAAGATTTTCTAAGATTATTTATGCCCAAGTGCTGGTTTTAGATTGGATATTAGAGATTTCTCCAGAAATCGAAGCAATGAGAGATGAGTTTGTTAATTATTTATCAAATAACCATGCAAATTTTAAAATAAATGGAAGTACCGTGTGGGAAGGGTTTGGAAATGCGCCTCAAATCTTAGTTGTTGAACACTATCTTTATAAATCAGTATATTGGGAGATGGAAATAGCAAAACATGCTACAATTGCCCCACATGATTGGGTTAAAATCTATTTAAGACCAAGATCGAGCTTATTTCCAAATTGGTCTGGAATTATTGATTCTTGGAGTAGTGGAAATTATACAGTATCAGAAGTTGATCCTCCCGATGAAATTTATCGTTAAAAATCTAATTATTGTTAATGCTAGTTATTTGGAGCCTACTTATCGAACATATACTTAACTCCTTTTTTTAGAGGGGACATTTTTCTCAATCTTTCAATTACATGTGGTAATTTGTCTAAAAAATAATCCACATCTTCTTCTGTAGTAAATCTTCCTAAAGAGACTCGTAAACAACCATGAGCATCTTCATTTTTTAATCCTATCGCTAGAAGCACATGGCTAGGATCCAACGATTTAGATGAACATGCTGAACCTGTTGAAGTAGCAATCCCCTCCATATCTAAATCCAATACAATTGATTCTCCCTCAATATATTTAAATCCTAAATTCACATTATTGGGAAGTCTTTGAGTTGGATGTCCATTCAAATAGCTGTCTTCAATATTTTCTGTAACCCATTTAATAATTTTGTCTCTTAGATTTATCTGTCTAAGAGCTTCTTTCTCCATTTCTTCTTTGGCTAACTCTACTGCTTTTGCAAAACCTGCAATTCCAGGAACATTTACAGTACTTGGCCTCATATCTCTTTCATGACCTCCACCAAACATAATAGGTTCAATAAATTTACCCCAACCTTCTCTAACTCCTTTGTTGCGAATATATAGCATCCCTACTCCTTTGGGTCCATAGAGCTTATGAGCAGAGGCTGATAACAAATCAATATTCATATCATTTACATCAATTGGAACTTTTCCGAAAGCTTGTACTGCATCTGTATGAAAGATGATATCATGTGCTTTTGCGACTGCTCCAATCTCTTTCATTGGTTCAATAGTACCAATCTCATTATTAGCAAACATGATGCTAATTAGAATAGTTTTTTTTGTTATTGCATTCTCTAAATCTTTAGTATTAATGAGCCCATATTTATCAACGGGTAAGTATGTAACGTTGAACACTTTTTTTCCTAATTCTTTATAGGGGTTTTCTACCGCATGGTGTTCGATTGAAGTTGTAATAATATGGTTACCTTTTTTAATATTTTTTGAAGCGACTCCAAAAATAGCAATGTTATCTGCTTCTGTTCCTGAAGAAGTAAAAAAAATATCGTCTCTATTCGCATTAATTAATGAGGCAATTGTTTCACGCGATTTTAATAAGATTTGTCCTGCTTTTTGTCCTATGGAGTGCAGGCTAGAAGAATTACCATATGTCTCTTTAAAGTGTTTGCTAACTTCTTCAATAACCTTAGGGTCCATTGGAGTTGTTGCAGCATTATCAAGGTAAATATATTTCGATTCATTCATGTTAAATTTGAGGCTAGTATTTTTAGAATAAACTCATTAAATATTTATTATGCTTAAATTATTAATTCTTCTTATTAGGAAAAAAAATAAATAAGACTAAGTGACTGATATGTTTAAATTAATGTGGGGTATAACAGGAACTGGTTATGTTCTTCAAGAATCTATTGATTTAATGAAAGAATTACAAGAGGATTTCAATATAGATTTAACTGTAATTTTATCAAAGGAGGGTGTTGCTGTTATCAAATGGTATAAGAAATGGTTGGCACTTACTGAAGTAGTAAAAAAAGTGAAAATAGAAAAAACTCCTAATATTCCTTTTTATGCTGGGCCTCTACAACTTGGAAATTATGATCTATTTCTAGCTTGCCCTGTTTCTGCTAATAGTGTTGCTAAAATAGTTTATGGTATCGCTGATACTTTAATAACTAATTGTGTTGCTCAAGCTATCAAAGGGGGGCAGATAGTCTATATTTTTCCCTCTGATCAAGATACTGAACCGATCATAACTTCTCGGCCAGATGGAAGTCCTTTAGTTTTAAAGATAAGAGATATTGAACTCGATAATATTAAGAAATTGAAACAAATGGAGGGAATTACTGTAATATCAGATTTTTCTGAAATTAAACCTCTAATCTTGGAAAAGATTAAAGAAAATAGATAAAAGTGTTTAAATTTTTTTAAGTTTCAAATTTCACAGGTTCAATTGCACCCTCTGGACAAGATATTGCACATTTCAGGCAACCTTGGCATTTTGCGATTTCCTTATACTTATATCTGATTCCTTCCTCTTCTCTTCCGACTTTTTTGACAATATCTTTATAAAAAAGGTTTTTAGGACAGAATTTACCCTTCTCATCAAGGCATTTTTCACAAAGATTACAATTCTCATGATCTATTTTGATACTAATAATTTGATCCGGACTTGTTATTGAAGTCACTTCTACAGCATTTCTCGGGCAAACCTGAACACAATTTAAACAAGCTTTACATTTAACATAATCTACTTTTCTGATTCCATGTTCAAAATAAATTGCTTTAGCCTTACATGCTCGCATGCAGCGTTCACATCTTACACACAATTCTTGATCAATTTGAACAGGTATAAATTTCTCTTTAATAACAAATTACCTCAGAGTTTATTTTTAATTAAGGCTAATTGTATCTACTTAATCAAAAATAACGTACATTATAAATATATTTTTTATAGAATATCAAAAATAGATATTAGAAACTTAGATAATTCCTAATATAAAATATAATAAAAAAATAGATAGAAAATTCTGAAATAATTAGAAGATTAACTTCGCTTATTGGAAATAACCCGTGTATTCTTTTCCTGTTCCAGGTAGTTGTTGCTGTTGTTGATATTGTTGTGCTTTTTGTGCCAATTCTAACATTTTAGCTTTTATTTCTTTTCCTTGTTCTATAAGGGTAGTTGTATCAATTGTTAAATTATACATCTTATTTAAGACTTCTAAAATGCTAGCAGCACCCTCTGGAGTAGGAATTTCTAATACAGGAGTAAATAATGCAAATGCATTCAATCTGTTTGTCAAAGCTTCGTTTAAGACGGTAGCTTCTGGGCCCACTATGATTCCCTTCTCGACCTTAGCTATACCAAATTTTTCAAGATGAGCCAACATCGCTTCTTCAGCAGCATAATATACAGGATATTCATCAATAATACCTCTCTGAGGGATTCCTTGAAAAATTACAATCTCCTTTGCTTTAACATCCTCAGATAAAGCCCAATTACAAATCGTTTTGCTTAGGTCGTTGTAGGCAGTTGGAATCTGGAATGGAACCTCACAAATACCAATAATCAAGTTATTCTTTGGAGAATAGAGCAATCTAAATGGATGTTTTAGAACACCTGCATAAAATACTGAAATAGGGGGTAGATATTCTGATGTAATAAAACCAATTTCTTTTATATCTGTAATTTGTTCAATTAGTGTGTTAGCAACGATAGGACCAATTAAACCAATTCCTGCAAATCCTAAAACGAAAGTTGCTCCCTCTTTAATTTCTACTGACAAATCCTCTATGATAATACTAGATCTCTTACCTTTATCACAAATATATTCCTTTTTTACCATAATTCTCACCAATTATGTAGATTTTTATTTTAAGTAGTATTTTTTGTTTATATTGTAATTTCTTCTTATGTTATTTATTGAGCTTACATTATTAAAATTAACCTATTATAAATCATTAAAGTGAAATTCATTCGAACATTAAGTATTTTGATTAGAATTTTTAATAAAAATTAATTACTTCGAATAAAGTGAATTAGATTGATTTTGGAAGTAAAAGATTTAACAATACCGACCATTGACCAAAAATGCGTAATTGTAAGCAAGGTCTCATTTGGGGTGAAAGAGGGTTCAATTCATGCAGTGATTGGTCCAAATGGCTCAGGTAAATCTACATTAGCTTACACTATTATGGGCTTAGACAATTATAAACCCTCTGAAGGAAAAATCTATTTTGATGGAATTGAAATAACAAATATGAGTATAACTGAACGTGCTAAGCTAGGAATAACTTTAGCATGGCAAGAACCTGCAAGAATAGATGGATTATCCATTTCCAAATATATTTCACTTGGCGTCAAGGATAAGAAAAATCTCAAAGAACAAGTCATTGAAGCATTAGATATAGTAAATTTAGAACCTGAAAGATATTTGAATCGAACCATAGATGAATCTTTAAGTGGAGGAGAGAGAAAACGAGTTGAGTTAGCAGCAGCTATCGCTATGAGACCTAGATTAATCATACTAGATGAACCAGATTCTGGTTTAGATTTCATTGTAATTGAGGATTTTCTAAATATCTTTGCAAAAATTAAGGAATTAAATATGACGATTTTATTGATTACACATAGAGAAGATATAGGAATGGTTGCTGATTATGGAACTCTTATTTGGAGGGGTGATGCTCTATTAACAGATGAGTTTCCAAAAGTAATGTTAAAATATTGTGCTAAAGCTGGACTAAAAGAATTTTGTAAAAGAAAATTATTTAATGGAGAAGGAGCTTGTTTTGATGAGGATTATATTGATAAAATTTTTCGAGAGGAACAAGGATTATGAGTAGTCCCGAATACCCAAAAGAAATATTAGAAAGTCTTGAAGATTATAATATAGATATCAGAGATTTTATGCCAGGACACGGGAAAGGTGCTAAACTTCTATTAAATTTTAACAAGATTAGTGGATTAGAACAAGTTGATGGAGTTATTCTAAAAGGAAGAGAAATCGAAAATGGTATTGTCGCTGATGTGCTTATTAAAGAAGGGACAAGAATTGAAGAACCTGTTCATTTATGCTTCGGTGTAAACAAAGAAACTGGAATACAAGAAATTTTTCCAAGAATTATTGCGGAAGATAATACAGAAGTAACTATACAAGCGCATTGTAGTTTTCCAAAAGCAAATGGATTAATTCACAAAATGTTTGGGCACTTTTATATTGGAAAAAATTGCAACTTTACTTATACTGAAACTCATTATCATGGTGAAAATTCAGGAGCCTTAGTTGCCCCGGTTGCATATATGTATGTTGGTGAAAATAGTGTGTTTGAAAATAACTTTAATCTTACAAAAGGAACTCCAGGGAAAGTAAAAATAATGATTGATATTTATGCTATGAAAAACAGCGTGATAAAATCAAATATACGAGCTTTTGGAAAAAGTAAAAAAGATTCAATAAGAATTAGAGATTCCGTATTTCTTGAAGGAGAAAATTCTAGGAGTCTTATTAAAATGAAAGCTGCGGCTAGAGATGGAGGGGAAGTTTTAATGTATGGAATTACTGAAGGTAACGCACCAAATTGCAATGGTCATGTAGAGTGTAATGAAATTGTATTAGGAAAGGGATCTATCTGTCGGGCACGTCCTTTCATCAGAGCTATAGATCCCACTTCAAGTATTTCGCATGAAGCTTCTTTAGGAAGATTTCCGCAAAAATGGCTTGACGAACTAAAAGCTAAAGGATTAAATGAAGATGAGGCAACTCAAGTTCTAATTGAGGCTATGCTTCAAGAAGGATAGTTCATAAAGAATATAATTTAAATGAAAATGGAGAATAAAATGAAGGAAAATACTAAATATCAAAATTATCGTTTTGTAGGAAAGATAAATGTTGATGAAATCCAACCTTGGTTTGATTTTGCTTCAGCAAAACCTTGGGATGAGCCTGAGATTCCATGGATTTTAGATAATAAAGTAAGACGTGAGATCTTAATAATTCTTGCTAAAGGCTCAAAAAATTTTCAAGAAATCTATGAAAGAGTCAATTTTTCACCCAAACCATTGTTAATAACAAAAGAAGAGTATGATTGCCAAATCTCCTATAAGTGGACAAAAAAAACAGTTGAAAATCACCTTATGACTCTAGAGTGGTATAATCTGATTAAGTTAATAAATTCTCAGTATGAATTGACTATCCCAATATTATTAAAAGAAGATTCTGAGAAATTAGAAGAGTATATAATAAAATTTACAGAAAACTGGATTCCTATTATCAAACAATTAGGGAATGAAGTTCAAGAAAAGTTTGGAGATCTTGATGAGAAAACTCCATTATATGAAATTTTAATAGAAAAAGCAATTGAAAAATTGTATAAAATTCTAAAGGAAGAGAATCTACTTCCTAAACAACCAAATTTAAAAGCTTTATGGGCTGAACAGCTTAGAAAAATTAAATTTGAAGATTGGGTTGGAAAGAATTTTTAATTTATCTACTCTCTTTTATAATTAATTTGAGATTTAATAACTATAATATTGGAGGCTTATCTTAATAAAAGGTTTCAATAAATCTTTTATAAAAAAATTAATTTTTTTGATTATATTATCAAAATGTGGGAAATTATGGAAAAAAAAGATTTAAAAGAAGGAGATAAAGCCCCATTATTTGAATTAGATTCTTATAATGCGGGGATTGTTGATCTATCCGAATTAATTGGAGATCAAAAAATTGTTCTTATTTTCTCGAGATACTTTGGCTGTCCTATTTGTTTAGTAGATCTTAAAGAGCTTATGAATAGAAAATCTGAAATTGAGGATAAAGGAGCAAAAATATTATACATTACTCAATCGGGTGAAAAAGCAGCTAGTGAATATATTAAAAAGGAGAATATTGATTTTCCAGTAATTCCGAGTTCTAAAGATGAGTTATATGCGGATTATGGATTAGGTCTAATGACCGCGGGGGCTATGACAAAAATTAGGGGAAAATTAAAGGAAGCTAAAAATCTTGGTATAGAACATGGAGAATATGAAGGTTGGGAAAAACAAGGGCCTGGACAATTTGTAATTGATGCAGAAGGAGTCTTGATACATGCTCAAAAGGGGTGGCTAGATATCGATAGTATTCTTGCAGTATTATAATTAAATTAAATTCTATTCTTTTCATTCTTTTACTAGTTTTTCTATATGAAGATATTACCTAGATATCACTTAGTTTCAAAAGATAAGTCTATATGTTTTTAATATATATGTAGATATCTCTCTGCTATTATAAGGATATTTACGATAATTTGAATGAATCATAACAAATTTGAGAAACGAATGACAGAATTGATTATTCCAAAAATAGAAGATTCAGAACCAGTTCTCAATCTTAAGGACTTATTCTATGAACTTGAAGCTTTTAATGAAGTTGTTAGTAAAGAGGCAGAAGAAATACCACTTAAATCAAGGTATGATAATTTCAAACTTCTAACCGATATTTCAAATGTATTACAAAAGTGTAGGCATTTAACCAGTAAGGATAAACTTCTCTATTGCCAAAGTCAACGTTATTTCATGAAACTTTATTTGCGGGAAATTAATAAAGAGCATTCAGATTAATTAATGTATGCATATGCCTCCATTAGATAATGACTAGGATTTAATGTAGGTAAATGGCCTACCATCCAACCCTGAGATGTAGTTTCACAAACCCAGTATTCTTTACTATCTATAGTAAAAGAGTGACTAGGAGGGTAACCCAAATGATGAGTAGGTGTAAAATTTAAATATACACCAATACATGCATGACCAAACCATTGTTCCTCAACTATATCATAATAATTTATAACTGCAAGAATTGCTTCATAACCTAGTGAAACTACTAATGAACCAAATAAAACAGAAAGATCTTCACAATCTCCTTGACTGAATATTGTCTCCATGGGATATTTAGTTATATCTATGATTTCAGCCCTATAACCAATTGCTTGGGTAAAGCTTAATAAAGCATTTACAATTTCTTCTGAATCATATTGATCGAGGCATTTTGACTGGATTGCTTCTGAAATTTGAATAATCTTTGAGTAATTAGGGGTACAATAGGATGCAATTACTGATGCTACATAATCAGGATCCCAGTGGGTATGAGATGGATGAGGTTCACCCTCAAAAAAATTTAGTACATCTCGTGAAGTTGAAACTGTATATGAAGTAAGCGTGTTTCCGTGATTTACATAGAAATGAACATTCTTTTGTGGTGAGAGATATTGATATGCTAAAATAATAGCAACAGGTGTTATTACTGAAGCAGCTATTACTATTATACCTATAACTAATGCTCTTTTTTGTTTCGTTGTTAATCGTACTTTGCGTTCTCTCTCTGTTCCAACCATGTCTATTTTTTCTGATTGAAGATCAACAGATTGATAAGTTTCAAAATCTGGATTATCAACTATTTTTGGAGTGAGATAAATTTGATTTGAGCAGGAGGGACAATATTCCCAATTAGGTTTCACAGGATTCCCGCAATTTGTACAAAAATTAACCATTAGAATTCTTTTTTTTATTAGGGACTTTTAATTTAATAAAGATAAAATATTTCGGTCTTTTAAATTTAAAGATTGTTTTTCAAAGGTTTTTATATATTGAATTATATTCTTTAAGAATAATAATTATGAACTTCTTGTATAACAAGATTAATTAGATCTTTGGGATTAGCAATCCCGTAAAATTTCACTTTATCAAGCAAGTTACTAAATTTTTCTTTGGGAATTTTCGTTGTTCCAATGAAAAATCCTACGATTTTATGACCTTTTTGAGCAAGTGAGATCATTATTTTTTTTGCTTTACTCCAATTATATATCCCAAAATCGGTGATTATAAACACAAGAGCATTTTTTTCTGCTTTTTCACACTGACTAGCGATTTCTATGATTGGTAAAAAAGTTCCACCCCCTTGATATCTTAATAAGATCTTTTCGGCTTTCTTATAATCAGAAGTCCACGGACAAATATCTGCTCTATTGGAAAAATTTATTATACTAAATTTAGCACCTTTATTTGCAGCATAATGTAATGAAGCAAACGCAGCTACTAAAGCGGTATGATATGGTCCTTTTCCCCTAGCAGAACTCGATGCGTAATTCCAACCCATAGATCCAGAAGAATCTAAAACAATTAAGAGATCAGGAATTTGTTTTTCTATTAAATACCCTGGTCCTTTATTATAAGCCCACTTTCTTGTAGTGATATTCGGTATTATTACAGGACTATTTAATAAACTCTGAACTACATCCAATTCTTCTATTCTATCTCCAATCCGCCAAATCTCTGGGTAAACGGGTAATTGGCCTCCTGCTTTTTCTTCATAAATTTTTATTTGAATCAGATTTTTTGCCACACCTCGATACCAAGTAGCTAATGCGTTTCCGTCAATTAAAATCCCTGCTTGTCTTGCAGGTCCCCCAAATTCGGAGTAAGGGGTATCTTTAGCAAATTCTTCGGATTTTTGTCTTAAATCATCTTCATTACCTTCCTTTAATTTATCGGCATTTTTATTTTCTAATGGATTATCCATTACTTCTAATATATCTTTGGGAACTTCTATAAATGCTCCTCCAGGACCTTTTCTTTTTTCTTTGTTTTTATCCACTGCTCCTCCTGTACCTATTAAAGTAAATGTATCCTGGATTAAGGTTTTTAAAGATCTTGCAACTTGTGAAACTTTTTTTTCCCAAGTTGATTCATCTTCAAAATTTTTGAGGATTATTTTTGTGACTCTTTCTGCTATCGAATCCATCTCCTTAAGTTTCTCATCATTTACTACATCCTTTTTCCACATTTTCTCATAAGCTCGAAATAGAAACTTACTAAAATCACTAATGGGTCCTTTAGATGTGATATGTTTGTATGTCTTAGCCATTTCCCATTCAATAAGGTTAGAATATTTCTGATATAATTTAGTATCAATAATCAAATCTGCAAAAATATTTACAACAATTGGTGCATAATTTTGATTCACATGGGTCATAGCAGCTCTTATTAATTTAGCGTGTGTAAGACCATCATAAGGAATGATTTGATAGTGAGATACTTCATGAAGAGAAATAATGTAAAAATAATCAATATATTCTTGATCATCTTTTAATAATGGAGTATTAGCGAGATTCATTGTTATTTGCCACTTATGTTCAGGATCTATATAAAATCCCTCTAAGTGTGTATAATCAAATACGTAATTAGGATTGTTTAAAGGAGGGTAATAAAATTCTTTTAACGTCTTATTCCATGCAATATTAGCTAATTCTATTGTCTTTTTTTCCTTCTCTGTAAATTCCTTTTTAATTCTTCTGGCTTTTCTTCTTCTTGATTGAATCATCTTATAATTTAATTCTTTTATCCTTCCTTTTGTATATATTCAAAATTATCCAGAAGATCTCTTAATTTTAGAGCCTCAGAACCACCTGAAATTTGGATATTTACCAATGAGTCTTCTTTTGTCCCTGTAACATTAATCTCTATTAGCATATCTTCTGTACGGATTTGTTTAGTTTGTCTTTGACTGAACGCTTCCTTTAATGGTTGATCTAAATTAGAAAATTCAGCAGCGATATCTGCCCATACTTCCTTCCAGTAGACAAATTTAATAATATAATCGGTAACTGTCTGTTTAAAAAGTTCTCGATTGCACCATTCAATTAGGTCTCCTCTATTAGGGAAATCTATTTCCTCTAAAAGATTATTTCGAATTTCAGCTAATTTATTAATATCCCCTTGTTTTGCTACTTCTTGTATTTGTTGAGCAATTGGAGTATAATCCTTGTTATTAACTGAATTTACAAATGGAATTAGATCATACTTTACAATTAAATCGTTCTTTTCAAATTTTTTTAACTCTACTAAATCATTTTCTTTAGAATTTCCTCCTCGAAATCTATCAGCGATTTTATAACAGATTTCACGATTTTTAAACCTTTTCTGGACAGTTGTTAAAATATTCTTTGAAAATTCATATTTATTTCCGAAAAATGGTGATTTATCTAATTCTCTCTTTACATATATTACTCTATGGGAAATTACATAGGGTGCAATGGTATTGACAATATTGACATCTATCTTTTTTATTCCTAGTAACCATGCTAAAGCTTTAGAATATCTTAGTAGATCTTTAGCTACTCTTACACTTAGAATCGAATCAATTTTATTACAAATATTTTGAGCTGTATTGAAATGACATCCTGAACATAATCCCGTACTTGGTTTTATATCTTCAGTGTTACCCTTGTCTACTCTTGAGCATAATGTATATTCTCTTATTATTGCATGTATATAATTATTAACTTCAGAAGTAAAGGAGACCCTATTCACATAGTACCAAATTTCCATAAGATCATCGATAGTTAATATTTCAGGAACTTGGATTAATTCATCTAGACCGGAATATTTCTTATCTTTTCCTGTCAATATAAGTTGCAAATCGTGACTTCCAGGCATTGAAATGGGAACTGAAATTCCAAATCTATCTAGAAATGGTTGAGATAATTCAAAAGTTCCAACATCATGAGGATTTATCGTTGCATATAAACAAAATTTATTAATAGTTGCTATTGAGTCGTAGTATTTAACTGTCCCCTCAGCAAGCAATGATAATAAGATGTCTTGAGCATATGGAGTTAGCCGATTCACCTCGTCAATAATTTTCCAAAAATTGGTAACAAATTGTCTCCATACAACCTCTTCTTCACCATCTTTCATTAATTTCCCTAGCTTTAAAGTACCAATTAATTTCTCTTCAGTTAGTTGGGGGTGCCCTCTAATAATTGAATTTTCTATATTATTTAGTGAATATGCTGTAAACATCCTTCCTAGAAGCTTTACAAGAGTAGTTTTACCTCCTCCATGACCTCCAATTAATATCATAGCGGAATTAGGAACTATCGCATTCAAGACACATAAAGATAATATTTCGGGTAATTTTTTTGTACTGACTTTATTACTTTTTTCTTCTAAATATTTAATACTCAAATCCTTATAATGAACAAATAATTGATTAGCTTGGATTAAATTGATGATTTTCCACACTTTTTTTCTTAGAATCTCTTCTTCTCCTAATTTTGCCGACATTTAGATTAATCTCATAAGCTTTTTAATATTAAATATTAAGCAGTTTGATTATTTAATTTTTATCTTTAAAAGTTTAATAAATTCGACATTATAAATCATTGTATCATAACATTTATTTGAAAAACTTCTTATGCATAATATTTACTTTCAACACAGAACAATTCAAAGATTTTATGAATATTAGAGGAAAAAAGAATTAGAATCTTCGATAATAATAAAGATTTAATAATAAAAGTATAAAAATAAAATAAAAACAAAAAAATAAAATAAAAAAAATTATCTAACAACACTTTGAAATGCGAATCCAACATTCTTTACAACGAATTGTCCTTTTTCTTTTCTTTTCATTTTTTTTACCTCTTTTAGAGTTTTTTATTAATTATATTATGGATATGCTTCATATTATAGTTTTTATTATGAAACTTCTCTCGAAGTTCGAATCTCTCTAAAAGTTTTAAATATCAACTAGAACCTGATATTAAATGATTTTACGCCGAGTAAAATAAGAAAGATTACTTAGATTACAAATTAACAAGTTCGATTAGATGCTCTATAATATAATCTGGTTGTATAATCCATTTTTTATATCTCTCAACTTCATTTTTTTTCCAGTGATTGATTAAACATGAAGAAATATTTGCTGCTTTAGCAGCTTTGATGTCATTGATGGAATCACCAATCATGAGAGCTTTATGTTTTCGAGAATTAAATCCTAAATTTTCTAAAATTATAAGAATTCCTTTAGGAGAGGGTTTAGCAAAATCTTGATTGTTGTATTTCATACTATAGATTTCATGAAAATATTTAGAAATTTGAAAGTGTTTTAAAAAATAATCTGCGATGTAATTTGCCGTATTTGTGCAAATAGCCAGTTTCTTCGTTTCTTTGTGACTGTATATTAAATCTAATACTATTTTTACATCATCATATAATGTTATCTTTTCATTCTTTAGTAATATTTTTCTCTTCTCAAAATCAGTTTCGTCAAAGTATTTCCAAAAGTTAAGAGATTCAGCTAGCCCCCATTTGTTCAATACCTGTTGAAAATTTCTTCCAGAGCGCCATAATTCCCTCCTTTTATCTATATTGGGAACTTTATAAACTCCTAGCTTTCTTAATGTCTCAACTAATATTTGATCCGCATATTCTCCAATATTTCCAAGATTTAATAAAGTTCCATCTAAATCAAATAAATAGAAATCGAAATTCATTTTAAAAGTACCCAATATGTCCTAAATTTTTTCCATCTTCATCAAGTGCATGTACTAAACCCATGGAAAGAGGTTTTTCTTCTTTATCTTTAGTTGATTTTGCTATATAATTTATGGTTTCAAATTTTAGAATGAAGGTACGATTACATTTTTTACATTTTATGTAAATTTTCTCAATTAGTTTCTTTTCATCCTCAACTACTTCCTTTTTAAATGGTTCTAAAAGATTCAGATCTTCGTTATCACAGTTATTAAGAAAGCATTGATCTAAAGAAATTTTTTCCATCCCACGCCGTGCTAGTGCTATAAAAGCATAGCTAGGATAATTTAATTCTTCTTTATCATCCATATTTAAAATAAAATTAGGTTTCAATTAATCTTTATTATTAATTTTTAAAATAATACTCTAATGCGGTCAAGCTTAATTATTATCTATACCTATATTTTATTGACTTAAGATATGACAAATAAAAAGGAATTCTCGAAGAAAACTATTGATCATATTTCAAAATTGGCTATGATAGATTTATCTGATGAGGAAAAAGAGAAATTATCAGAAGAAATAGGTGAGATTTTAAATTACTTTAAAAAATTAGACGAGTTGGACACTAGTAACGTGGAACCTACAACGCATCCAATAGATGGATTAAAAAATGTCTTCAGGGAAGATGTACCCGGGGAATCCCTTAGTAATGAAGAAGCCCTAAAAAATACCAAACATAAAAAAGATGGTTATTTTAAGGCTCCAAGAATTTTGAAAGAATAAATAAACAATTACTTCTTATACTCATCAGTCAAAGTTCTTATAGCTTCAGCCATATCTCTAAGAGCTTTTCTTCTTTCTACTGGACTCATCTCAGAGAATTCTTCTTCAAAATCAGTACCAATTTTTTCTGTAGAAGCCATATCTCGATATTTCTTGTACACTAAACTGGTTACGTATTTTTCATAGCGTTCTAAAGCTTTTTTTAATTTAGAATGTTCCTTAATTTTATTCCAAAGTTCTAAAGTTTCTAATGATCTAAGTCCCAGATCTATTCTGAACCAACTAATTGGAAATAGCAATTCTCTTTGAATACCCATTTCAATAATAGACAGATTTTCTTCATCAATATAGAGATCTGGTATTATATCTTCTTGAAAAACAATATTATCACTCATAATATAAAGATTAGCTGCTCCACGAGAAGTACATACGATCCCGGTGGCAAAACCTTTAGCCATTCTTAAAATATTAGCTATATCTTCTAATTTGGACCCTGTGATATGAAGGTTCTTTCTTTTACTTCCTTGAAATTCTATATTTATTCTATGTGCTCCTTTCGCATCAGATACTAATTTTGGAAATAAATCTTTATCTCTTGTTTTTTTATGAGCTTCTAATAGTTTATTTATAATTTCATAGTCTAATTTAAGACCAGGAATTACAGTATTTTGATTAAGAAAGGCATCTACTTCAAAATCTGCGATACCATAGAAGAGTTTTTCGTTGTTAATAATGCTGTATATGCTTTCTACAATAGTTTTAACTAATGCTTCTGGATCTTCTCGGACAGAATCATATTCCGTTGTTTCGAATGTATCAATTTGATCTTCTAAACCTTCTTCTTGATAAAAAGCCCCCCAACTAAATTCACTAAAAATTACTCCTTCTGAATATAAATTATGAAAAGCATCGATGCTTAAAATACTTTTACTTCCTCCAAGTTCAACCCCTAATTTAGATCCGGAAGCTAAAATCGCTGAAGGGGGGTTAATAAATTCTATAGGCATTATCAAACCAAAAGCGGGGTAATTAGTATAATTTAAAATCTATAACTCAATTATTACTTAGTGAAGTATTCTAATAATTATAGAAAGAATTTATATATATAATTAGTGAATTAAGTAGAAAATTCAAACCATAACATTTCAATCATTTGTTTTAATATTATTTTTTCTACAATATTCAGAATATTTCGTTAAAACTGAGAAGCATTTTACCGGCATGTCCCATAAATCAAAAATAGGAATATTTGAATTTATAAATTCTCGAACCCATGGATTATTATATCCCTGAGGACCAATATAAAAAATTGGGACGTCTTTTTTCTTTACTAACCTTTGTATGGGTTTTAGATAAAGCCTCTTCATCATTTCATTTGAGATTTCAAATTCGTCATATTTCTTTCCTCCCGAAGTGTTTATTATTTCTATCACCTCTTCAAAACCAAATGCAGCATATATAATTATTCCATCAATTTCACCAGAATTAATCATAGCTTTTGGAATTTTAATATAGAGATTATATTGATTGAATTGAAAAGTTAAATCTAAGGGATTATCTATATTTGCCACAGGTGGGACGAATTTTTTTAATTTTTCTTTTAATTCTTCTGAAAATTCAGGTACATCTAAACCCAATTTCTCAGCGACCTTTGCCATCATCGCACCACACCCTCCTGAATCTGTAATTATTCCTAATCTATTGCCTTTGGGAATAATTTTATGCGAAAATGTCCTTAAATAATAAAGAAATTCTTTAATTGAATCTGTAGAAATTACCCCTGTTTTCTTAAACACTGTTTCAAATATTTTATCATCTCCAGCAATCGAACCTGTATGTCCCATGATTGAGCGTGAAGCAGCTTCAGTTCCACCTGCATATATGGCTACAACTGGCTTTTTAGGAGTAATCTCCTTTATTTTTTCTATAAACTCTTTTCCTCTCTTTATTTCTTCTATATAGAGCCCAATTACATCGGTTTGTGGATCATCTTTAAGATAATCTAAAAAATCAACTAAATCTATATTCTCTTCATTTCCAATTGAGAAAGATTTCCCTATTTTTACTCCAATGTGTTTACAAAACCAAAAAACATGAGATGCAACCGTCCCTGAATGAGCAATAATGGAAATATTACCTCTTTCAGGAGTCTTATAAATCCACATAGTATTAAAACATGTATCATCGAAATCAGGATAATTATAAAATGCGTTATAGATACCTAAACAGTTTGGGCCGATAAATCTAATATTATAGTTTTTAGCTATATCATGGATTTTTTGAGATAGCTCAATTCCATCAGAACCATATTCCCGAAATCCTCCAGATACAATAACTACTCGTTTAACCCCCTTTTCCCCACATTCTTCTAATACTTTTGGTACCTTATTGGGTCTTAAAATGATAAAAGCTAATTCTGGGATTTCTTGTAGATCTAAAATTGATCTATATGCCCTTAATCCTTGAATATTCTCTAATCTTGGATGTATTGGGTAAATTTTTTGTTTGGGAACTCCACCAAAGATAATATTTCGAAGCATCATAGCACCCATGTTATCCAAAAAAGAATTAGAAGCTCCAAAAACAGCAATACTCTCCGGATTGAGAAATTTATGGAGAAAATGATTCTTTAGGTCATTTTTATTGATTTCAGACATAATACTCTTAGGACCAAAATGGTAAAAAAGAAAATTAAAAAAACAATATGAGTTTTATGGTTAGTTAGTTTTTAGTATTAAGGTTCTTTTATCAAGTCAATTTCTGCGGAGAATCCGGGTATCATTCCTTCATACTCGACAATTCCTTTCGCTTTCAATTTTTTCAGAATTAATCTTACTCCTTCGAATTGATCCTCACAGAGAATCTGTAATTCCTTGTAATTCAGTCTTCCACCATTTTCTTTAAGTTTTTCAATTATGAATTCTTCTTCATCTGTCATTTCTGACATAATATATCCTTTCTTTCAAAAATATTAATATTTAATTGAAATTTAATTCTTACCTGTACTTCCAAATCCACCTTTTCCACGTTCGGATTCAGGCAATTCATTGGTTTCAATAAAAGTATAATTATACATTTTTGATAAAATAATCTGGCAAATTCTCTCACCCTTTTTTAGGGTAACCTCCTTGTTAGAAAGGTTTACTACTATCACCATCCATTCATTTCTGTAACCTGCATCGATTGTACCTGGAGAGTTCACAATAGATAACCCCTCCCATAAAGCTAATCCACTCCTAGGGACAACTTTAAAATAATAACCTTCTGGAATTGCTGTGGAAAAACCTAATGGACAACCGATTCTTTCAAGCGGTTGCAACGTATATGAATCTGTTTTAACATCAATTAATTCTTTTTTATCATTCTCATGAATTATCTTCTTAAATCCAACTATTCTTGCATCAGCACCCGCATCTCCAGGTTTTGTCGGTTTTGGGATAATAGCATCATCTTTTAATATCTTTAACGGAATTGATATAGTATTATCAAAACTCTTTTGGCTCATATTAAATCAATTTAAATTATTTTTAGTTTTAAAAAACAATTTTTATTAAAGAATAGATATTTTGTTAAATATCTATTTCTACGGTGAAAAATTTGATTATAATTGATAGGTATGATCCTAGAGTTGATAAAGAAGCATTAAAGGAGCTATTTAAAGACTTTATTGCAGTTAAGTCATATTTCTTCTCCCATTGGGAAAAATTCGAGGAAGAGCTAAATAGGAGGACTTTAGACCTTCAATACAGAAACTCTATGGTTGTTGCTAAAGAAGATGGAAAAATCGTAGGTTTTGGGACCTATACTTTTTTTAGAGATTATTTAGGAAATGATAGAGTATTAATACATCAAATAGTGACTAAGAAAGAAGACTCTTTTAAAAAGGGTATTGAAGAAAAAATAATCCGAGAGTTACAATTATACATTAAAAGATCCTTAAAAATTGATAAGGTATATTTTATATGTCCTGATTCAGATGGTGCTTTAAGAAGTTTATTCATGAAATTAGGAGTAAAAAAGTCGAGATTCATCTGGTATGAGAGTGAAGTATAAATATTGGAATAACCTTATTATTTATTTCTAGCCTTTGTGAAATAATTCTATGAAAAATTCGAATGATAGCAAACATCTCATTGAAAAAGCAGAAATTTTGAAGAATCAAGAAAAATTTCAAGAAGCTTTAGATATCGTAGATGAATTATATAAAAATAATCCTAATTCTGAAGATGTTAAAAATACATTAATTAAAACACTATTCGAATATGGAGGTTATCTTAATGATTATTATACTCAGGAATATGAGAAAGCTAAAAAATTATTTGAGAGAATTGCTAAATTAAGTCCGAATAGTTATAGAGCATTTTATAATCTCGGAATTACTTACTTCAATTTAGGTCAGATGCATGAAGCTATCATCAATCTCGAAAAAGCACTAAAAATTAAGCCTGATTATAAGTACTGTTTGTATAACTTGGGTTTAGTCTACGAGGATATGGAAAAATATGAGGTTGCTCTAAAATTCTATGAACAAGCCTTAGAAATTGACCCAAATTTTTCATATGCATTAGCAGCAAGATCAGAGATGAGACGAAAATTGGATCTCTTAAAACATTTGAATATAGATTGATATTAAATTAAGAGCTGTCTTTAATCTGAAATAAATTTCTTATGGAGAGAACAACATATAATGAAAATCACAATTGCAATAATACCCCCAATGATATATGGTAATACACTAGGATCTAACAAAAAATCTAAAATACCACTTGACTGAAACATAATTACCCCTTTCATAAAATTATTAATTTCAAAATAGAATTTGTCATATTAAAATTTGACCATTAAATTTCGAACATTTCATTTTTAACGATAAAATCCAAATCTAATTGTTTATAGTAGAAAATAATAGAAAAAGGAAAAAAAGAAAAATTATTTAAGAATTTATCTTTCTAATTGAAAGTTAACTTGTACTCGAACCCTGTAGATTAATTTGTCAATATCCTCTTTTACCTTAACATCTGATTCGACAATCTGAATGTTCCTGATTCCTCGAAGAGATTTTTTGGCTTCATCATAGGCGTTTTTTACAGCATCAGCCCAATTTTTATCGCTAGTAGCGACTAGTTGTATCGACTTATATACGGTCATTTTGATTTCACTTCCATTTTAATTTCTTTGTAAGATAATTTGTTATCGGTTAATATTTAAATATTTCTAAGAGAATGACTAACATTAATATTTCATACTATTAATAGAAGAAAAAGGATATTAAATATAGATAAGACTGATCTATAAGAAAAACATAAAAAAAAAATAATAAAAATATTCTTAACGAAGAATTCAATTATGCACTTAAATTTTCTAATAAAACTGCGACTCCTTGTCCACCACCAACGCAAGCGTTAGCAATACCATATTTTCCATTTTTCTGCTTTAAGACCCGTGAGAGAGTACCTATTAAACGGCACATCGTCGCACCTAATGGATGGCCAATTGCTGTGGAACCTCCCATTACATTAACCTTTTCTTCGGGGATCCCAAGTTTATCCATACAATTTAAAGCAACTATACAAAAAGCTTCATTAATTTCCCAGAAATCAATATCATCAGCTTTTAGTCCAGCATGTTCTAATGCCATTTTAGAAGCAGGAACAGGACCACGCCCCATCACGGTGGGATCTACTCCAGCAAATCCTATTGAAACAATTTTTGCTAAAGGATCAATCCCTCGCTTTTCAGCTTCTTTAGCATCCATCAACACACATGCAGTAGCCCCAGCATTCAAAGGAGAAGCATTTCCTGCTGTAATTACACCATCTTTAGAACCTACAAATTCTTCATATCCCTTTCGACCAAGTTCTTGTCCAGATACTGTTTTCTTAACGAAATGTGGTTTTGAAACAGGTCTTAATCTTGCTACAGATTCTAAAGTTGATTTTCTTGCAGCCATATCCTTATCAACCATTAATGGTTCTTCAACATTACCTTCTACGTGCCCTTCAATTGGAATAATTTCTCCTCCATTGATACCTGAAGTAAAAAACTTTTCCTCTTGGCTTCTGATTGTTAGATTGTGAGCTCTTACACCAAATTTGTCCATGTCTTCTTTAGTGAATTTAGGAATTTCCTCTTCGAATAATTTTTGTGCGGTGGATAACATATCTGTTGCTACTAACACATCATATTCACCTTTCCGTGCAAATTTTTCAACATAGAATTGTGAATCTTTACTAGCAATTGAGAGATTCGGCTTGATCCATTGGTTTGTAATACCCATAGGAACGCGAGTTAAGTGCTCAAGGCCAGTAGATAATACACACTTACTATATCCTGATGCAATCTCAAGAAAACCTAAATGAAATCCAGCAGCCGCTGATCCACATTGTTTATCTAAAAATACGGCTGATGTCCGTACATCCATACCTGCAAACCAGGTAGGCAACTTTCCCCCATAAGTCCAATGTTCTCCTACACCAAAAGCACTTCCAACTGTAAATTCATCAATATCTTTCGCCTCAATGTTTTTATTTGCTAATTTATTTGCAAACATTTTCTGAAGTAACAACGTAAGAAGTTCATCTCCCCTTATTTCACCAAAAACATCTCTTTCTGGTTGACCAGGTCTCGATCGTGAGAAAGCAGTACGTGCGTAATCAATTAACCAAACTTCATTTAATTCTACCATTTTTATATACCTTTTTATTAATTTTTATTTCATTAATTGTATACTAGGTTATTGAATTTATACCAGAAATTAAAACTTTTGATAAAGTGAAGAGAATTTTAGGAGATTTATTAATATAAAATTAATAAAATGCTTAATATTAGGGAAAACTTACATTTATTATGAGTGAAAAAGTTGATGTAGCTGTTTTAGCTGGAAGTACATCTGATGAGGACGTATATAATAAAGCAATTAATGTTCTAAAAGAAAATAACATTTCATATGAATTGAAAATTCTTTCAGCACACAGAGATCCTGAAAAATTGGATAAATTCTTGGAAACTTCTAAAGCATTAATCTATATTGCTGTCGCGGGTTTATCTGCCGCTTTACCGGGTGTAATAGCCTCAAAGACAGATAAACCAGTTATTGGTGTACCTGTAAGTGCAAAATTGGGAGGATTAGACGCTTTATTGTCGATTGTTCAAATGCCTCCAGGAGTACCTGTTGCTAGCGTTGGTATTGATAGGGGTGAAAATGCTGCGTATTTAGCAATTAGAATTTTAAATTTACTCAATAAATAAATAATCTGTGATCTATTTGACTGAAAATTTGATTGAATTAGGAAAAAAGAAAGCTGCTATAAAAGCTGTAGAAGATAATATTAAAAAGAACATGATTGTTGGAATTGGCAGTGGATCGACTGTAGTGTATGCAGTTCAAAAATTAGGCGAACTAAATAAAGAAAAATCTCTGAATTTGAAATGCATTCCAAGTTCTTTTCAAGCTTATCAATTAATTATAGAAAATGGTTTGGATTTAGTATCTTTAGAACAATTTCCCCAAATAGATATTGATTTTGATGGTGCAGACGAGGTAGACGAAGATCTTAATCTTATTAAAGGTGGAGGAGGTTGTTTAGTACAGGAGAAAATACTTGCTTCAAATTCTAAAAAACTTATTATAATAGTAGATTTTAGAAAAAATTCTGGATGCCTAGGAAAAAATTGGAAAAAAGGAGTTCCTATAGAAGTAATTCCTATGGCATATTATCCAATTATGGCAAAATTCAAAAATTTAGGTGGAAATCCAAAACTTCGAATGGCACAATCAAAAAGCGGTCCCTTAATAACAGACAATGGAAATTTTATTATAGATGTTGATTTTGGAGAAATAAATAAGCCAACTGAACTTGATCAAAAGATTAAGAATATACCTGGGGTTGTCGATACAGGAATTTTTAATGATATGGCATCTAAAGTCTATGTTGGAACTCGTGAAGGAGGAGTATTAATTTTAGAAAGAAAAAACAAAAAAGTTGGTTTATATTAGGGCGGTTCTCTTTTTTAAAAGCTTATTTTTAGAAATTTCGATAATGAGGATGTATAAAATATAGAAAAATTCGAAAGTATTATTGATTATTGCGATCTTGTTTTTCCTCATCTTGGTCAAGAAATTCAAGAGATTCTCCACAATTTGGACAGAATTTTTTTGGAACCTTGATAGGGTCTCCACAGAAAGGACAATAATATGAAGCACCGACTGAAGATATTGATTCAGGTACTATATAGTTCTCTTCCTCTGTTTCATCATATACAGGTCGGGAATAGTATTCTTCATATCTAGGTCGTAGGGGGGGGGTTCTTGGATATTTTTTCTTTCTTGCATAATGTACGATTAGAGTGGTTACAGCTAAAAGAGCTACGATTGAAATTACAATTATGATAATTAGAGAGAAATCAAAGGGACGTCCCGAGATTACTAAAATAATAATAAAATCGTCAGATTCCCCCTCGCTATCGTAGACAGTAATGTAAAATATCCCTAAATATCCCTCATTAGTATTAAAATCAAAACCATGGGCAGTAGGAATTGATTTTATACCTGATATAGTGCTATATTGCATTGTATCAGGAATTATAAAAGATCCTTCATATTTTCCTGATATTGATTCATAACTTAGCTCAGATACTTCAATAGATTGTGGAAATATTAAAAAAATATATTCCTCTGATGCAGAACAGATAAATAAGTTTACAAAAACTCTCATATCCGAAGTACTATCCTCATAATTTACTGAATCTCTTATATTTACAGCAAAATTAAACTCATCTCCTTGAGTTGCACTATATACATAGGATCCCTCATCAGATTCAGTATCATCAAAGTAAACATCAGCATAACCGGATAAACTGAAGCTAGAACTTGCTTTTAAAATTATTGGCGGATTATTAATAATTTCAAACACATATCTAGGTGAATTTGGAGTAGTATAATTTGAATTTAGAGGAACAATGTAATAGATCCCAAATCCAGAAGGATCTGAAGGGTCTGGATCAAAGTTATAGATATATATATTTGGGACTTGATAAGTAAGTATAAAGGTTTGATTAACAGATTTTTTTGAGTTGTAAAACGAATGTGGATATATCGATAAGTATCCCTCTATATTACCGTAAGTTGAGTCATCCATCTCAGCACCTAAATCTGTTGAATCTCCGGGAGCTCTCGTTATAGATGGATCATCACTAGATAAACGGATAATCTGTGGTACTTCACTCTTATCAAAATAGAGTATTTTAGTAATTTTATTATACTCTTTTAAGCCAATTGTCAGATTTACTTCTATGATATAAGGTGAAAAGCTTGGATTGGGTACGTTATATGAATTATTGAAATAAAGTCCACTATTAGCGAAAGTATTATTTAATATGATTGTTTTAGAAAAGGTACTATTTCTTATAATTACCTCTAATGAATCATAATCCGATGGTGTTATTGGAGATTCAGAGGTTTGATCCTTTAAATATAAAAATAAATCAATTTTTGAATTCGAAATACGGTCTCTTTTTAAATTAACATTAATGGATACTGGTTCTCTTGGTAACATAAATTCCATAAGATTATTTAATAAATTAAAATGGTCTTGACTAGAGGATGTCGATTGATAATCATAATAAAGCCAATGCAAATCTCCAAAGGCTACTAAGTTTCCTTTACCTTGAGCAGATCCGTTATATAGAGCAACTACTGTTTTATTATTGATTGATGCAATAGACTCAGCATTGCCCGAAACAGTAAAACTATTACCATATTGCCAATAAACACTATTAACATCACTAAAAATCGTTGGATTATTAAAATTGCTTATATTTTGTGAGTTCACACTTGTCCCAATCCCCAACCAATTATCATTAACTATATTTTCTTCCTCGATCTGAATACTTGTGTTTAATTTTGAGAATAAATGATTAATATTTTCCATGGCTAAATCCTGATAACGAGTTCCTAGAAAGAATAAATTACCTCCAGTATCAAAGTAATTTTTTAAATTATTTATTTCTAAAGTACTATAAGGCAAAATCGGGCTTTGCAGAAATATTATATCATATTGAGCTAATCTTTCCTCCGTTAAAATTGAATTGTTTAAATTCTTATCATAATCTGGGGTCCAATATTCCATATTATAGTCAACCGATATATTTGATTCAGTAAGATCGGCAATAGCTTCATAAAAACCAATTTGATAGAATGATGCAATATCAGGAAACCAATCATTTAACCCATGATATGATTCCATTAGTATCCGATTTTCTGGTAATCGAATATCTAATACAATATTTACTGTATCATAAAGTTCTCCTCCTAAAGTCAGATTAACTGGAAAATTTCTTATTCCTGGCAAAGCATCTTGATTAATTTTAATCTCCAATTCCAAAAAACTTATTCCAACCTCAGAATAAAGGGGGAGAAATGTATCAAATGAAATTGAGACACCTTGTATATTATTAGGAATTTCAATATCATAGGTTGTACTGTTACCAGAAATTACAGTCAAATTGAATTTTTGATGATCTCCTGGAAAGTTTAACAAATCATATGGTTTAACTGGAAGCACATCAGGATAAATTTTAGCAATATCATTAATATCTGAAATTGTTTCATTTAAATTATTTAAAAACTTAAGGGACGCACTTACATTTATTATTCCTGCTCCAGATCTAAGATAATAAGCGTCATTTCCATTAGTGAGTTTTCTTGCGCCTTCGATTAAGGCAATTCTAGCAGTTTCAGGTGTGATGGTATGATAAGCCTCTAATAAAATTGCTAAAGCCCCGGCAACTATAGGACATGACATACTTGTTCCACTAAGAGGAATATAATCTGCATCGCCAGCAAAATTGAAAAAATCTCCGATATAACGTTGTTCCTCTGAAATAATGGAATTTGGTGATTCTGTAGAAATTATATTTACTCCAGGTGCAACTACATCAGGATATCCTAAATATCTATAACTGGGGCCCCAACTACTAAACGAAGCTAACTTATCATTTCTATTTGTCGCCCCTACAGAAATAACTTCAGCACCAGAGGCGGGAGTGGATCCAGTAAAATATCCTGGACCGGAATTACCTGCTGAAGCTACAAAAATAACACCATAAAGCATTCTCGCAGTTGTAATCACATGAGTTATTAAATCCGAAAGAATTGGATACCCTCCACCAAAGCTCATCGAAATGATGTCTGCTCCCGCACCCCACTTACTTGTTGGGGTAGAACTCCATTGAATAGCATTTATTATGTCAAAATCACTTAAACCACTTGCGTTTCCTGCTCTAGCATTAATTAAAAGAGCACCAGGCGCTATTCCACGATATTGTCCTGAGGATCCTCCACCATTACCCGCAATAATTCCTCCTACATGAGTACCATGACCAACATCATCATTATAATCTAATTGACTCTCATCTGTGACAAAGTTGCTATTATTTATAATATTCAAATCAGGATGATTATAGATCCCAGTATCGATCACAGCTACTTTCACACCTGATCCATCATAAGATAGATCTTCTGCTCCGACAGCAGAAACCCACCAATTAGAATAATCTTCAGGAGCTAAAGCGCTGGTTTTTGGACTACTCCCTAAAATATAAGGATTTCGATAAAATTTATTTTTATAGATTGTTTTTATTGATTTTATGCCGTCTATTACATGCTCATTAATAATTAGCTGATGAGGATTGATTTTTATATAAGTCCCAGGAATTATATCATAATTTCTAACGAATTTATAATCATCAAAAATTGAATCTAAAATTTCAATTCGTTCTTCTTTATTTATGAAATCTTCAAAATGAACCATAATTTGTATACGTTCTGGCTTTTCAATTTGAGTTAAAGTTAGATTTGTTAAATATTCGCTAAGACCCTTATCAAATTTAGAATACTTGGATTCAGAATAACTTTCTACGTTAATCTCTCTTGGACTAGATTCTGAAGTTAGAGATGAGGGTAAAGAGTCTAATGAAATTATCTCTTTTTCTACCTGAGTAAAGCTATTAAAATAATTTAGTTGTATTCCGCTGACTGGAATTACAAAATAACTAATAAAAATTAGTGAAATTACTAGTAAATTTGATTTTCTTTTTAGTTTTGCCATGATAAGTTATTCAAATATCAACACTTATTTATTCTTTATTTTAATATCCTAAAAAAATGATTTATTAAAAACCTATATATTCTAATCACATAGAATAATCAATATCTTATCTCAAATTAAAACATTAGTATGAAAAATTACAGCAAAAAGCATATTTCAACAAGACAAATTTTTAGAACATATGCAAACATTTTTTTTTCTTTTTACTCTTATATGTACTAAAATATACAAGTATTAACATTTCTAATAAATCTCTGAAGAAGTGTACGATTAATTAGAAATTATAAATTATTTTTGTTTGGATCATATTAATAGAAAGTTTTCCGGGAAATGCTGTCTAATTATCATTTCAGCCTCCCAAGGAAACGAATTTTAAAATAATTCCTTTCCTTTTTTTCTCAATGGTGGAAGTTTGATGGAGAAAGTTTGATGTTGGTCATATTATATCATTGGTTCTCAGAAGTAATATTATGATTTTTTCTTTTTTTTTTTTTTTCCCCTTAAATATGTTAAATAATAAGAACATTGAGAATTCTAATATATCTCAAAAGAATTAAACGATTAATTAAAAAGTATAGATATTAGTCACCCAAAATGAGAAATAATGGTGGACCTAGCGGGAATTGAACCCGCGGCCTTTCGCATGCCAAGCGAACGATCTTCCACTAATCCATAGGCCCAATAATATATATTATGAAAACACTCCCAAATAATTAAATTTTATTATTTTTGGGAAGAAGATGGATGTTTATTACAAATTATTGAGAAATGCAATTAGATTGCCTTTCGGATTTTTTTCCTGATAGAGTTTGTGGGTTTGAAAATGCTCATTAGGAAGTAAACAATAGGAGTTACTAGCAACCATTTCATTGATCGTTTAAAGAATGGGTATTTATACATGACTTTAGCTACTTGTGGGCTGAATTTATAATAGAGCCATTCAAATCTTTGAACAAATAGAGTTCCTAACCTTGTTCGTTTTAATCTTTTATCTCGAACGTACCTTAGAAAAGTAACTTGAGGAGAGAGATGTGAGCCATAAGCTGCGGTAGCGATGAAGCACAAATCGGAAACATAATCAGCTGAAGCAAGTGCGGTTACGGTAGAATCAAGTGCGGTTACGGCAGAATCATGTACTCTGGTAGTTGGTGGTATTTCACTGAATTTTGTACCACATGAAAGACAAAAATCATAACCAGGAGTTACTTTTGCTCCACACTTTCCACATTTATCTTTTACCGTAGACATAATAGTTACCTCATTTACTTATTTTAATAAAATTGATTTCCAAATTATTAATAAATAGGTTGATTTCCCTTTTATAGATTTCAACTCGCGTGGATTAATCAATAATTAGGACATTTTTCTTAACTTTCACTGACTTCTTTTAATGAATCGAGTTTCCGAAGATTAGTGAAGAGAAAAATCATTATTGTAGTCATAATGTATAAACTGGCGCTTATAAAGAATAAGGGTCCTATTCCATAAAATTCTGCTACTAAACCTGAAATTGCAGTTCCCACAGGCATAGCAACAAATGAGAGAGTGTTATCGATTGATGTAATTCTTCCCAATTTTTCAGTTGGGACACTAGTTTGTAGAATTGTAAAGTATATTGCGTTTATAATCGGCATAGTTAAACCCCGAATTACTGAAAATATCATCATAAGGAAGAAATCTCCTATTGGTACAAATGCAAATAAAGCATACATAATTCCATGAATAACAATCGCAATCGTTATTATTGGTATTTTATGTGTCCATGTCCCTTTAACCGTTGTAATAATTCCTCCTATGAAAATTCCTATATTAAATGACATTGAAATCAGTGCATATTCAAAAACAGTCCCCATATGAAGAACTCTAACATAGTAAGGTAATAATGTACCAATGGGTTGCATTAAGAAATTACAGATCATTGCTTGAATAATCAAAGCCATAAGTCCTGGTACTGTGATTAAAACTTTAAATCCTGATCTAAATTGTTTCCCAAAAGATTCTCGTTCATTTTTTTCTTCCTGCTTTTTTACAGAAGGAATTTTGACCAATATTAAAGGAACAACTGATATTGAAAAAGTAATAACATCTATCCATAAAATTTGTTTAATGGTAAAGAACAATAATAATGGACCACCTATTATAGGACCAATAATATGTATAAATCCTGTTGCGACAAAGTTTATACCATTAATTCTACTTAATTGTTTTTTAGGCACCATAGTAGGAATAATCGCACTCTCTGTAGGCATATGAAACGCTTGACAAACAGCTCTAAAAGCAAAAAAGAAGAATAACATCCAGAACTCCATAAGGTTTAATGCAAAAAAGACCCACATTAAAAACGTCGAAAATGCTTGAAGGGAATCTACAATTAATATTACTTTTTTTTTATCATATTTATCTGCCACCACACCTCCTATTAATGAAGCTAAAATAAAGGGAATTAAATAGGAAAGTGATCCAATTGAAAGTACTATAGCACTCTCCGTAATATCTGTTAACCACCAGGTTAATGCAAAATATACTATACTAGAGCCAAGAATAGAAACTAACTGACCCATCCAAAAAAAAATATAACTCGCAAAAGAACTATTTTGTGTGGACTCTTCCATCGTGAAATTGGGATATGATTGATATATATACAGAAAGAACCTTCGATATTTAAACAATATAACCAAAGATTGTGAAGTTTCTAGTGTGAATGTACAAAATTGTCCAATTACAAAGGAAAGTTAAAGTAAGTTTCTTGTTTTTAACAGTTTATAGAAAGTAGTTTACCTTTATTATGAATCAATTCCTCAAGGTTTTTTGGCTGTATTTCTTTTTCATCATAGAGCCAACTATAAAGGCGCATTTTCGATTCATAAATTTTATTTTCTATTTCAATCGCTTCCATTTTTATTATCATCTCCGAAGGATTCAGATTAATTAAATCATCATGTATTTTTTCTAAAGATTTCCTAAATAAGGATTCTCTCAATTTTGAAGTATGAGTTTTGGGAGTTTTAATCTGATATTGTATCCCTAGAGTCTTTAAAACTAATTCAGCGATGCTAAGTTTGTCAAATCTATGAAAAGAGATTTAAATGTTTATATAAATTATTATAAATCACCAATTATAAAGCAAATAAAAGGGGTAAAAATTATGGGAAAAAAAGTTCAAAAAGAAGCTATGCAATTAGGGTTAACTAATCTCCCAAAATATACTTTTTATACACAACCAAGAAAAGTTAAAGCGAAAGCTTCAAAAGTAAAACCAGATATTGCATATGTAGTAGAAAATTGGATGACTAGTATCGATCCTTCAACCAAAACGGATGAATCTGGTGGTAGAACTAGTGATTATTATTATCTAGCACCTGGAATAAATATTTACGTCGAAGTGGAGAGTAAAATGTTTGCTAAATCACGGTTTACTATGTATAACGCAGATAAACAAGTCACCAAATTCGATATTTATACTAATAACGAAGATTATGTAAGAACTTTAGCCAAAGGAATTAATGAGATATGGGATGATGGAATGATACCTCATCTTAACTTTGAAAAACTTGAAAAGAAGTTCAAAGTTGGAAAAGAAGATATCGTATCCCCTTGGAATACTTTTCTTTAAATTAATTCTTTTTTTTTTCTATATTTTCTCGTTCATTTAAAAACGATTATTGACAACTCCTTGATGATGTTGTTCAAGGCATAGGCGAGACCGCTACTCGTAAGCATCCCTTGTTATCGATATATTCTTGAACCTTAAAAAGGAAAGGATTTTTTTTGATTTAAATAACATAAATTAAAATTCATTTTTTTCTACTATGGGGGAGTTAGTTGAAGATCTAATGGTAATTTATATCTAAAAATTAAAATTGTTTATATGATTTGATTCTTGTTTTAAAACCTAAATATCATTCTAATATATATGATTTAACTTGAAACGATGATTTCACGTATAAATAGCTATACACTTATAATACTTGTTTAATATAAAGAGAATATTCATAATTTTTTAGTTTAAAATGGTTAGCTATAATTCCACATTTTAAAACTAAGTTTAAAAATTAGATTTCTTTTTCTTGAATTAAGCAATCAATAAATCTAATCAAATCAGAAGTGATATTGAATGATAAATTATTATATGAAAAACAAACCAAAGTTGATGAAAAGATTTGAGTATTCTCTAAAAATTGCTAAAGATCTCTTAATGGAGAGATTTGATGAATCTAAGTCAGAGGATTTGATTAATCAAATGCGAAAACAGTATGAACAAATTTTATCTAAAATTCCCGATGTTGGAGGGAAAAAGAATCTTTTTATCTCAATAATTACAGATAAAGTGTCACTATTAGCAATGTTTTTTATACTTGAAAAGGAAGGTTATAGTTATCGAGAAATTGGTGAATTTGCTATTAAATTTACGGAGATAGAAACAAAAAATGCTATGGAACGAGCAGAAAAGAAAGGAATGAATCTATTAGATTTATATTTTAATGATGTTTTTTTTAATTCTGCTAAGACACATTGCGATGATACATTGAAAAGGAAATATCCTGAAAACTGGGTTATGGAATATGTAGATGGTAAAAATGAGGATTTCGATTATGGTTTGAACGTGTCTGAATGTGCGATTCATAAGATATATACAAAACTAGGAGCAGAAAAATATGCTCCGTTTGGGTGTCTTATTGATTTTGTTCAAGCAAATGTTCTTGGATATGGTCTAACACGTACCAATTCCCTAGCAAATGGAGCTTTAGGTTGTGATCATCGATTTACTAAAACTGGAAATACTCCTAAAGCATGGCCACCTGAAAATTTTGCTGAATATACTGGTAAATTTGAGTAATTAATTTTTATTTTTTATATTTATTTAGATAAATTTTATGATTTGGTTGAACTCTTAAAAGATTAAGGTTTTAAAATGGGTAAATATTCTTTTTTCATCTAATAATTAGCTTGGGAATGGATTTTTTAGTGAAATTTTAAATCTTAAAGATAATTGTAAAATAACATGGAGTATCATACGTTTACATGTCCATTTGATACTTTTACTATTATCTGGAAAGGTAAAGAACCGGATTTAAAGATTCAACGTATATTTCTCAGCAATTCAGAACAGAAGGCAGAAATCAAAACATTAGATGTTTATAAGCTAATTAAGAAAGGATCCTCGTCATTAGTAATATTAGTTGGTGAAAAAATCAGGCGATTCTTAAAAGGTGAGGATATAAAATTCGAATTAGAGTTACTCGACTTCAATTTATGTACTAAAATTCAAGAAAGGGTACTTAAAGCAGAATATATGATTCCAAGAGGATGTATTAGCACTTACAAGCGAATTGCAGATCATATAGGTTTACACAATGGAGCAAGAGTAGTTGGTAATTCTTTAGCTAGAAATCCATTTCCTATAATTATTCCTTGTCACAGAGCAATAAAATCCAATGGTGAACTCGGGGGATATCAAGGAGGCATTGCCATGAAAAGGAAATTATTAGAGATGGAAGGAATCGAGTTTTCTAATAGTGGAAAAGTAATTACAGAGAGAATTTTTTATTAATATTATTTCAAACTAATTTTGCCTTTATTTAATTATGTTATAATAATTCAAATTATCTTCTTTTAATTGGAAACATATAAATTGTTTTTTATGTAAACCTAAAATTAAGATAATTTCTATGTGAAAATATTATGAAATCTAAAATTTATGTGAAAATGATATTTATAATACTTTTTGGGGTATTTTTTGTTAACTCCGCTTTAAATGTCAACAATGTCAATACAATGAGAATTGAGAATGATCTCAATGAAAAACTGAACCTCTCGAAAGTGTCTGGAAAAATTTATATCAAAAATAATTGGTCTGATGCAAAAGCAGCAGGAATTTGTACTGGAAATGGGACTACTTCAAATCCTTATCTCATAGAAGATCTGGAAATTGATGGTGGAGCCGTGGGAAGCTGTATTCTTATTGAGAATTCTAATGATCATTTTATGATCTTAAATTGCAGTATCACTAATTCTGAAGATGACTTTTTAATGAGGGAGGCAGGAATTAAGTTGGTCAATTCTAGTAACGGTCGACTCATAAATAATACATTTTCCAATCTAGATGGTGTAGCAATCTATCTTTATTATAGCAATGATACAACTCTTATTGGAAACTCAATGACCTCCAATCATATAATAGGACTTAGAGTAGTACAGTGTCATAATATTCTTGGTTATCTCAATAATTTTAGGGGTCAAATGGCTCCTGCATTTTTTGAGGACACAACTCATCGGTGGTTTTCAGAAAGAAAAATGACCTATATCTATAATGGTAGAACCTACACTAGATTTATGGGAAATTATTGGAGTGGACATTCAGGTGAGGATAATAATGGTGATGGAATTGAAGACGAGCCCTTAATATGGACTGATGGTGATGTTCAACATCTTATAGATCAATACCCCTTGATAGATCCGATTGAAAATTATCAAATCATCGGTTTTGCGTCTGGAGATGCAATACCAGGATATAATTTATTATTCTTAATTGGTATTCTTTCAGTTATATCGATCTTTATTATAAAAAAAATCAAGAAGTAATTCTTAAAACCTTTATTTTATTTTTTTTTTCTTGTTCTAAATAACCAAAGATAAAAAAGCAACCTAATTATTTGCTTTTATATTAACTAAGAAGTAAAAAAAAAGGGAATGTGTAAAAGGGATGGTGAATAGGATTGGAATTCTAGGAGGAATTTCTTATGAGTCTACAATAAAATATTATGACTTGATACTAGAGAAATACTATGAGAAATTTCAAAATTATTACTATCCCGAAATAGTAATCTATAGCTTGAATTTTCAAAAGTTAACAGATTTAGAAAATCAGAATGAAAAAGAGAGATATATTGAGTATTTAATGAGTGGTATTAAATCATTAGAAAATGCAGGGGTAACTTTTATAATAATAGCGGCAAATTCTCCACATGCGGTATATGAAGATTTGGAAAGAATGTCAGAAGTACCGATTTTAAGTATAGTAAAAGCCACAGCCGAAAAAGCAAAACAAGAAAACATGAAAAAATTACTATTATTAGGGATAAAATTTACGATGCAATCTACCTTTTACCAGCAATATTGTAAGAAATTGGGAATTGAAGTAATAACACCTTCTGATGATGAACAAGATACAATAGAAAAAATAATTTTTGATGAGCTAGTTATCGGTTTTTTTAAAAATGAATCTAAAAAAGAGTTACTCCAAATTATACATAATAATAATGACGTAGACGGAGTAATTTTAGGATGTACAGAATTACCATTAATTCTGACGCAACGAGACACAGATATAAAATTATTAGATACAATGGAACTCCATGTAGACGCTACTCTTGACCATTTTTTAAAGTTATAAAGTTTTTTTAAGTTTCAAGTGCTATTTATTATAATTATATCCTAAAGGTAATAGCTTATTGGACGATTTAAACTTACAACGGTCAAATTCAAAGATCTTGCTCCAATTATATTAGTTATGCTATTACTTTTTGTATCAACTGCATGCGCTAATATGCTTATTCCTAGTTATGCGGCAATACAAATTGCATTTAGTATTCCTGAAGCTTTAATTGCGATTCCTGATGCTTTCTTTGTGTTAATTAGTGCTTTTTTTGCGCTCCTTTGGGGGTATTATTCTGATAGAATTAATAGAAAGAGGGTTATTCTGATAGGAGCCCTTTCATGGACAATAGGGATGATACTAACTGCGATATCAAGTTCTTACATTATGTTAGTCCTTTCCAGAATTGCAAGTGGTGCAGGATTAGGGTGTGTTTTACCCGTGGGTTATTCAATTATTTCGGATGCAATACCCCCAGAAGAAAGATCTGGTTGGTTTGGAACCTTAGCGATTTTAAGTTCTATATCAAACGGAGCCGGACAAGGATTATCCTCTTTTCTTGGACCAATTCTTACATGGAGATTTCCATTTCTTTTATTATCTGGAATAAGTATCATTATAGTAATTATTCTCTTTTTTGTGAAAATCCCTCAACGTGGAGCAAGTGAAGATGAATTATTAGAGTTAGTAGAATTGGATTTGGAATATAGTTATCGAATTTCTAAAGAGGACCTAAAAACAATAATTAATAAAAAAACAAATCGTTATTTGATAATCCAGGGCTTTTTTTCCATAGTCCCTGGAACTGTTTTAGTATATTTTACAACCTCAATGTTAGTACTTCAATATTTCAATCTGATTCCTGTTGAGATAAGACTTCAAACAGCCACAATTTTTGCTGGAATGATTGGAATTGGATATATCTTAGGTAATAGTGTTTTTGCTCGTCTAGGAGACGTGTTATTTCGCAAAAATAAAAAAAATAGAGTAAGGTTAGCAACAATATGCCTTATTCTATCAATTCCATTTGCTCTTATTCTTCTTCTTTCTTTAAGACCAATTGATCCTAATGATTTAACCAACATTACTTATCCTAGTCCAATTCCAACAGAAGAGCTTTTTTTATATATGATAAGAACAATTGGTGAAATATTTGTTGCTTATCCGACATATATTATTTTCTTTATTTTTGCTGTAATGGCTTCGATGTTAGCAGCTGGACCAGTAGCGAATAGAAGTGCTGTAATGATAGATGTTAATATGCCTGAACATAAAGGTACAGCAGCCTCTTTTTTTAAGCTATCAGAACAATTAAGTAAAGGAATAACATTATTGATATCATATACATTAATTTCTCTTCTTGGAGGTACTTTTAATATGATATTTTTCAGTATATTTTTTTGGATCCCCGCAGCGATCTATTGGTTATTAGCCAATAGAAACGTAGAAAAAGATATGACTTTTAAATCTAGAATTTTGTCAGAAAGAAAACAACTAAGTTTAATTGATTATATTTTTGAGTTAGAAATCCAAATGGATAGAGCGAATCAAAAAGTACAAGATTCTAAGTATTATATAACTAATGATACTAAGAAATTTAACAAATTACTTGAGGAGTCATTGAATATATATAAATTCTGTGAACGTGAAGGAGTATCTCGAAGTATTACAAATATTGAAAAAAAAGCCCATATAATGTATTTAAGGGTTCTTTTAATTAAACATGAAGCAAATGGTTTTTTTAATAAGCTGAACCAACCAGATATAACAGTAGATGAGAAAAAAAATATAATGAAGGTTCTTAGACAAATCTATACTAAAATAAGTGAATGGGAGAAAAGTACCTTTGGAGAAATTCAAACCTATTATGAAGATGCATATTTGAAAATCATTGAAGCGAGATTAAACCGAAAACAACATTTATTTAAATCATTAAGGAGTATATCTGATTCAATTAAAATTTATGAGCGTGTTAAATATCTACTTAACGAAAGGCTTGAAATTGTTTTTGAAAAACCCGATTTAACAGAAGAAGAAACTATTGTACGCGATAGAGAACAAGAATTATTTAATAAATGTTCGAATTCCTTAAATGCAACAATAAAACTTAAGGAGGAAATAGAAAATACATTGAATCAATTAAATGAAAAAGGAGTTCAAACCGAGGATTTACTTAAAATATCTGATCTTGCTTTAGAATATGATATAGATTTATACAATGTAATTATTGATACATTTCAACAAGATAATAAAACAAAAAAAGCACTGATTGAAGCACTTGATAAAATCGATGAAATTTTCAGTCTATATGATGAATGGAAGGAGATTGAACTTAAAGTTTTTTGAGATATTAATTATTAAATTCACTTCTTAACAACTCATGCATTTCACAGGTTTCATCTTTTGAAAGTTCATGTGGCGATTTTCCTCTATTATATGAAAAATCAGGAGATTCTGGACTAAAACATAAATTCACTAATAAAATCAAACAATTTCTGACACGTATTGCATTTGAAATTTCTTTATCGAGATCTTTCATTAACTTAATTAGAGCCTTAAATCTCTTTACCTCACTATTCTCATAAATTTCCAGTATTTTGTCGAAACAATCTGCCATTTTACAAATAATATCTTGAAAAATAATTTCGGTTCGTATAATCCCACAGTGCTTAAGCAAATACATAATGAATTATATATTTAAGAATATCTATATTCTCGTTTCTCATAGGAAAAAAGGTATAATAAGACGTTTTGATTAATCATTCATGCATTAATTCCACAAATATTATTCCCATTCTCTTAGGGAAAATTCCAATTCGATCTCCATCTTTGATTTGATTTTGAATTCCAGAATATTTGTTATTAATAAAAATATGACTAATTTCATCCTGTGTAATTTCCAGTTTATTTAGTATATCAAAAATAGATTCAATTTCTTCCGGTTTGATATTTAAAGTGATTGGAAGACCACCTACATTATTAACATGTGGTAATTTTTCTCTTAAATCCCCGTAAAGTTTAATTTTTATGACCATATTATCTTAACCTTAATCCAGGGCAAAGTTATGTAAAATATTTTCGATTTAATAAATCAATTGTTAGTAAAAATATGAATTTATTCTTCCATGAACAAAGAAATCCATCTTTAATATAAAATTTCGCTTTATAGATTAAAAATTAGTACTTAATTAAACAAAAAGTAAACTATGCTACACCTTCAATAAATATATCTATTGTTTGCTCCAAATCTATAATATCTTCGATATCTTTTATTTCAGTGCTAGCAATTTTCTCAAGAAATCCTTTCAAAAGTTTTTCTTTGCTTTTATTTTGAGGAAATATTAAAGAACTCTTGTAATGTTCCCAGTCCAGGATATTGGTGAATATAAGGAACAGAACTTCAATGTGAGAATAATCTATCAAACTTTGAAGTTTATCTCTTGTGATCATTTCCTTAGTATGATCTGTGTAGAAGTCTGAAAGGTCATCATAATAGTCTGTTAATCGAGCGATATTGCCAAGTTGAGTCCGCAAAGCAGCTTGATTTATTGGACTCTCCTCATCTTTATACATTATAGCAAAATATTGGTTAATAAAATCCTTCAATCTTTGAAGTTTTTGTTGAAATATTCTTGTTTTGACGATTCGCTCGAAGAGTGGACTCTCACGCATTTTATAAAAACGAAGTTCAAATTTAACAATATCTAGTATATCTAAGAAAAGCTCTTTGATATCAATGTTTTCCATGTTTCTCCTCTTTAATAAAACTTAATAATTTCTATTGCAATACAATTTTAAATAAATTAATTTCTATTTATATTTTTATATTTGAAATCTTAAAAAAATTTTTTCTAATGAGTAAATTTTATAGTAAAAGTTTAAAATCTTAAAGGGAAAGTATGATCAGGGATAATTGGTTTAACTCGTTTGGATGAATATTTTAATTTTTCATTTCTTTTAACCAATTTCTTGAATAATATTGCTTGAGTATGAATTTTAACAATTCTTATTGGACATCGAATCATGAAATTCACATTATTACGATTTAATTTTCTTAATTGAAGAAATTCTGAAAAAAAGCGTGTAGCTTTTTTCTGTGATTTTTTCTTTTCAAAAGAGATAAAACGCTCAGCTATTTTATTAAGATTTGGAGAATCTCGAAAACAGTAATAATTCGATGCCTTTAAAGCCCATTTTATTGCTTCTAACTGATATTTTGTTGGATTTAAATCCTTTAGGAATGAAATCGCAAGAGAGAAAAGGGAGATCATTAAATTCATAGCAGTGCTTTTGATCATTTCAGGCATATTAATTTGAATTTTTGGACGAATGTCTTCTCTTAAATCATCTCCATATAAAATTGAACTATTTATTAAAACATTTCCCAATACAATTTTTCGTGGTGCAAACAATGAGGAGAAGAGTTTATTCACTCGGAATATCTTATGAAAGATGGTTTCTTCCCAATATTTTTTTTTAGTTAAAAAATGGCTTACGAATATCCCCGTAGTTTGGTTGATTACTCCTAAAATTCTTTTAGAAAAGTGGTTGTTAAATTCCCTAAAGTTATGCTTAATTTCTAAAGAAATAAAGTATTTTTCTATTTCCTTAATGTGATGGTTAGAAACTCTGTCCTTAAAAATTATTAGTAGATCGCAATCGGATATTGTTGATGCTTCATTTTTAGATAGCTGGCTCCCAAATAATAAAATTGAGATGATTTTATTAATTCCAATCTCTTTATTTATTAATGTGATTATATCCTTAATATAATTACAGGATTGATCATTAATTCCGTATAATATTAATTTATCTCTGATTTTTTTATGACTTTCAATGAAACTGGTATCTTGCAAAATGAACCATTATATTATATTCAGTATTAATAACATAGCAATTTTTTTTTTGTTAAATTATAATGCATTTCGAATTTGATAAAAATATAATTAACGAAAGTAGGAATCTGCACCTTTGTCTTCTTTAGGCGGTCTTATGAATTGGTCTGCTTGTTTTTTAATTGATTCAAAAATTCCTTCCATTTCTTTTATTTTTTCATTAAGTTTACTAAAATCCATGTCAATAGAGAAATATTCTTTTAACAAGCTCACAAGAGCTTTTGAACTACGAGGATCAAGAGTCATCATTGGCATAGGTAACGTTTCTGCCAATAAACAAACCCCAGGCCCGTAACCATTTGCTCCTGCCCAAGCGGGCAAGATACCATTTGCTCCAGAAATGTATCCCCCCTCATATAATTTGGTATTTTCAAACTCAAAGAATGATTGAACTAATTCTTGATTAGTCCCACATACATATACCAGTGGACTATCATGAACTTGATCAGTAATCATTGCTCCTGTGCTTAGATACATTTTTACTTTCCCCCCAGTAATTTTATCCATTTCTTCACAAAACACTTTTGAGAATTCAAACACTCCAGCGGGACTCTGAGGTTGATAATCTGCGGTTAAAATAAAAAAATCATTTCCATCTTTTTTATCTGTTGATTTATAATATAGTTTTGCTACAGGAATTTCTAATGATCCATTTTCTACAATTGATTTAGGAGGAAAATCAAAATATTGAATATTCAAAAATTCTTTGGCATTTAATGACTCTTGTATTGATGTAATTGCCAATTTCGCAACTAAAGCAATTCCCGGCCATCCAATCAGGACCACTGGATTAATAATAGCCTCCTTTTCCAAATCAAATTTTTTTTCAATATTTATATACATTTTAAAAGCGTTCTCTAATATTTATTTTACTTTATAATAAAAGACAGATTTTCTCCACATTTAGGACAAAATTTTTCGGGTGCGGAGATAAAATTTCCGCAATAAGGGCAATAAAACTTTTCTTTGAGAGGTGTAATAGGGGTAGAATCCTCTTTCTCAGTATCTTCATACAATTCTTGTCGTAGTGGATAAGATTCTTTGGATATTTCTCTAGTAGGATAATATCCTTGTTGATAAAGATAATTCAAATCTTTTTTAGCCTTAAAAGATGAGAATAGTGAAGTTAATAAACATATAAATAATGGTGCAAAAATAATATCAGCAAAACTTACAAGTATATCATATAAAATAATCGCTCCATAATTTCTTGTTATTGGATCATACCAACTATAATAACTTGCTATAAAACTTGCTGAATTTGTATTCAGAATAAAATTAAATATCGAATTGAAAAAATAACTAATAATGGAAATTAAAAGAACATTTATTACAAAAACACCAATTATTTTCCAGAATCCCCCTTTAGCAATAGCACGAGCTTCTGAAATAGGGTTTTTCTTTGATTCTATATTATAAGTGAATACTAGAAAAATGAAAAATACGAAAACAATAATAGCAGGAACAAATAATAATAATGAGCTTAAGGGTAAAAATATCCCTAATATTAAAATCACTAAAAATATCTTTTTATTGAATGCTGATTTAATTGCTTCCACAAAACTTATCTCATCTCTCATGAATTTCCTAAAGACATATGTACTAACAGTACACATAGCAATTGAAATAATTACTGCACCTATTAAGTTTTGAAGAAATATTAGTATATAGCTTAAAATTAAAAATATGGAGAGAAAATTCCATTCATTTGCAGTGAGGGTTAATCCATCATAAAATTTATCCATTATCTGGGTGTAAGTTATTTCAAGTGTACTTAGATAATATCTAAAATCGGTTAGTAAGAAGATATCTAATAATATTAGTATTATTTGAAAAAATGCTAACGGCAAGATTATTGTTCCGTATGTTTTTATAAACAATTTAAATCCATCATTTAAGATGTCTTTAAAACGTCTATTTGCTAGGTTCGCTAATCTTATAGGATTTACTTCCATATTTATGGTGATAAATTTTTTTTTTACTTTATTTAATAATTATATGCAAAAAGATATAATTGTATGACTTATTCATTACAATAGAAGGTATTTTTTCAATTAAGTATTACTAATTGTAATTTATTTAGTTTATGTGTTTATGATTATAAAAAAACGAGCCAGTCGTCAAATTCCAGGCATTATATCGTATTTAGAATTATTTTCATCAAAAAAATTAGCAGTTTCTATCTTCTTTGGGATTCCATTTCTTTTAGGAATACTATCCCTTTTATTAAATTATATTTGGATTGGATATATAGATTTTTTTCATTTTATTCGCTTTATTTTTCTTTTCTTATTAACTTCAGGGATTGGGAGCCTATTTTCTATCTTATTTTACTCAAGAAAAGCACCAATTTTAAGAATACCCCCAACTGGATGGTCAATACAGATGAATGCATTTTTTAGTATTATCATGGAACTCACATTTATTTTTGGTCAATTAGTCTCCATTATATTGAACGATATAACACATGCAGAAGTATTTCTAATATTAGGGACCATCCTGGCATATATTGTAGCTTTTGTTATTTATTTTTCATTCACAACTGCAGGTCGATCTGGCAATATAATTCTATCATTAGTACAACCCGTAACAGTAATATTAATCTATAGTCTTTTTACAGGTCAATTTCGAATTGATTTTTTTGCTAGAGCGATGATATTTTTCGTTGTATGCGCATTATTTTTTGCTATACCTTATAGAAGAGGATTGTTTCGAGTAAGTAATATTTATCAAGAGGTAACTGGAATGGGAGGATATCCATTTATTAGAGCATTTATTCTTTCTATGCTGACTGATGGTAATGACGAGTTAATAGAAGGTTTTTTTGATAAGGTTGGAATAGAGTCTGAAGTAAAAATCCAATACTTAATAATAAGGAATGTTAAAACTAAGAAAATTAAAGGATTATTGATAATACCAAATATTCATTTTGGCCCTTTTAAAACCTGTGGGTCATCAGATTTACCTGAATATATTTACAAGGAATTTCAAGACATCCCTGGAACTACAGTTTATCATACTACAAATGATCATACTCTAAATTTAACTACACAAGAAAATGTTGAAAAAGTAATTAAAAGAATTAGAAAGGATTTTAATGAAATAAATAATAACACAGGAATTGAATGGAAAACAGAAATAAAAGAATTTACAAGAAAGATTTCTAATTCAGCTAAGCTTATTGGAACAGAAATTCAAAATGTTCCGATTGTGTTTATAACAAGACATCCACTCCCTTCTGATGATATTGAGTCAGAAATTGGAGATAATATAAGAAAAATTGCATTGTCTAACAAATATAAAGAAGTCGTCGTTATTGACTCTCACAACGCTATAATAGGAGATGAAATATTGATTAAAACAGAAACTATAGAAGCAAATGATTTAATTGATGTTGTTAAAAAATTTATGGAGAGCGAAACTGTTAAAAGAATCGAAAATGCTCCAATGTTATATGGAGTTGCGAAAGATCGTTTAAAGGAATTTTCGGAATATGAAGGAATTGGATTCGGGGGAATGGTGGTCCATTTGTTTAAAAACCGGTTAACGGAACAAAAAACCGTTTTAATTCACTTTGATGCGAATAATGCTTATGTAGAGGTCCGTTCTAATATCCTGAATTTTCTACAAAATCGTGGAATAGAGAGAGGGGAGATAACCACATCAGATTCACATACAGTTGCTCGCCAATTTTCAAATCGGGGATATTCCCCAATTGGAGATAAAATACAAACTGGGTTTATTCTTAAAAAATTAGAAACATTAATAGAAGAAGCTGAAGAAGATTTAGAACCAGTTGAATTTCTTTACAAAGATTCTTCTGAACGGGTTAAGATTTGGGGAAATCCTCTTTATTTTAATGCAATAATTGACACTCTAAAAGCTTGTATTAAAGTTTCTCAAAGTTTGTTGACGATAAGTTTAATTGCTCCTACATTCTTATCATTGATTTTATTAATTTTTTTATATACACTCTAAAATCTTTTGGATTATTTAATAAAAAAAAATTCAATATTTATATAATCCAATCTCTTAATTTTTATTTATACTAATAAAATTAAAAAAAATTAGCATATGTCATTAACTCCTATAGATACAGTAAACGGAATATTTTCTCTTATTTTTGTGGCAATTTCCTTATTAGTTGGGATTATTATACTTTCAAGATTTTTTAAATATAAAGAGAGGGTATATCTGTTAGTTGGGTTAACTTGGATTTTTATATCTGAACCTTGGTGGCCTTCCAGTGTTTCTTTTTTAATAGCATTAAGTAATGGAGTTGGAATCCCTTCAGGAGTATATTTTTTGATTGGAAACATTTTTGTGCCTCTGGCTATAGGTCTTTGGTTATTAGCTTTTACAGAATTCTTATATTCTGAAAAACGTAAATTAATTCTTTCAATATTTGCGATAATAGGAGCTCTCTTTGAAATTTTGTTTTTCATTTTCCTATTTTTAAGTCCAGAATTGATAGGTGAATTGAATGGACCCGTTGATGTAAATTATAAATCTTTTATAATGATCTTCTTAATAATTTTCCTTTCAATCATGGTAATTACTGGCTTTTTATTTGCAAATCTTTCCCTGAAATCCAAAGATCCCGAAGTAAAACTCAAAGGTAAGCTATTAGTAATCGCTTATATTGCCTTTGCAGTTGGAGCATTATTAGACGCATCTGTACCATTTAATGAACCAACAATAATTATTATTAGATTAATCTTAATATTGAGTGCTATTTGTTGGTATGGAGGTTTTATACTTCCTAAATGGATGAAAAAGTTCCTATTAAAAAATCGATAAATCCTATTTTTTAAATCAACTTTTTTATAATACATCGATAATATGCCTGTATTATTTGGATTCATTATTCCCCCCAATTCATTCTTTCTTAATAAACCATCTAATTTAATGAATTGAAATGTTGAGTTCTGAAATAGATAAGCTGGCGAAGGTGACGTTAATAGGTTATCCTGCCACGGGGAAAACTACATTGGCAAAGCTTCTGGCTAAAAATGCAATAGATCGATTATATTTTCCCACTCATGGATTAGATTTAAAAACTATTAAGCTTGATGAATATATTCTGAGATTATGGGACCTAGGAGGTCAACAGAGTTATCTAAAAACTTATTCAAGAGATTATCTTTTAGGTTCTGATATCATATTTATTGTTACTGACTCAACCCCTAGAAATGTGTTAAATTCGAGAGAATTAATTAATTATGCTTGTCATTTTGTAGGGAAAGAATGTCCAATAATTGCTATCGCAAATAAGCAAGATTTGGTAAAATCAGAAGGACGAATGGATTTTAAAAGAGTCGAAGATATTCTACATATCAAAACTTATGGATTAACTGCAATAAATCCTTCAGAACGTATGAGATTATTAAATATTATTAAAAAAGAATTAGATAAAGTAGTAATAAGGAGGAGGTTTAAAGAATGAAGTTTACTGAAAATGAAATTTTTGGAGCAGCTTTAATTGGATTTGATATGATTGATGGTCCATTTCTTAAATGGAAAAAAGAATATGCCGCTGTAGGAAAAGGAGTAAGTTTAGATGACTTTGCAATGAATTTCTATTTAGCTTTTCGTGGTGGAAATGAATCAGTTAAGAAACCTAGAGCAATACTATATGACAAATTTTATATTGTTGCCTTTCCTAGAGATTTAGAACTCTGTTGTCTTTTTATGAAACCCCAAAATCTCGACAATAATATCAAACAATTGAATAAAATTGCATCTAGAATAATATCAGAAATGGAAGTAAATGAAGATGAGGATTCTACTAAAGATGTTGATTCTGATTCCACTGAAGATACAATTGACGAAATAAAAAGATTAATCCCGAATTTATTAAATGGTACCAAAATGTCCACCCCAGAATTGAGAAGATACTTTAAGCTTTCGAACTCCGGTATCTGGAAAATTATGTCAGACTTAGAAAGCTCTAAGAAAATAAAACGGGCAGAAAAAAAAGGAAGGTCACAATTGTGGACAGCAGTGTAAATTTTATTATTTATTTCATATCTTTTTAATTTTATCTTACTCTATGCTCCCAATTGCCGATATTTTTTGTATAATATCTTGAGAACATAATATAACAGATGTCCGGTAATTTTTTATCTATATTATTTACTGTAATAAATCTTAATATATGATTTAGGAAAAATATACCCACAAATTCTATATGATAACTGTCAATATTTTTAGACAGATTATTCCCAGAAAATTTTATATCTAATCCTTTTTGAGTATTCCAAATTATTTCAATTGAAATTTCAGGGAAAAATTCCTTTTTTATATGCCATTCATTACTTTCCTTCCACACTTTTGCACCAAGAAATATAGCTAATTTTTCTTTATCTTCATCTCTCAAAAAGATAAAAGGTTCACTCCTTTGTTTCAAAACTTTTTCCATTAATTCCGTTTTGCTCTCGTAGTTCTTATCAAACGGTTCTATCCCTTTTATTTTTCTTTCAATTAAATCCATGACAATATCAATAAATGTGGCACTATCTTCTCCTGGAACCCAAAAAACGCGCATTCCTGAAAAAAATGACTTAAATTCAGCTTCAATACCATCATCAAACTCGTCTCCGAAATAACTATATGCCATATGGATGTTTACTTCAGGGAACATCTCAACATTAATTGCCCAATCTTCATTAAAACCAATGTTTTCAATTTTACCACCCAAATCATTATAAACAATATCTTTCAATATGTCAAAATCTAGGTTTATAAATAAAGGATATTTCGCTTTACTAATATCTTCGAGTTCTTTCTCATGAGGACCTCGAACACCCGTGGCATCAATCTGTCCTACAGTCCAAAATTTTCTTTTTGGCATATTGAGTGTAATTATCACTTTTTTTTGAATTTTCCTATGAAAAAGCCTTGAGTTTGATGGATTGAGGGGAATAATCTTCCTGTTCCCGCTACAGTACTATCATTGATCTTATAACTTGGAGATACCCATTTCGGTAAAGCTAAGGGTTCTAGATAATCGATGAAATCTAAAATTTGATTTTCCCCTTCCTCTGGATAAAGGCTACAAGTAGAATACACGAAAATTCCATTAGGTTTTAATAAATTTAAAGCACTCTCAATAAGTTTCTTTTGGAGAATTATGTTTTGCTGTAAGAATTTTCTGTTTTGTCTCCACTTTAACTCGGGACTAGACATTAAGTTTCCTGATCCAGTACATGGAGCATCCAACAATATTTTATCAAAATAATTTTTAAACCGAATGGGGAAGATAATGCTATCTGCATTTATTATGCGAACATTTAAGACATTTAACTGGGTGAGTAAATTTTTCATCATCTTAACCCTTTCAGTTAAAAAATCTCCAGCTAAAATATGACCCTTGTTATTCATAAACTGAGCTATTAAACTAGTTTTTATTCCTGGAGCCGCACACATATCGCATATTCTATCTTCTTCTCTAGGAGATAATGTTTTAATAACTGTTGCTGAGGCCTTATCTTGAAATATAAGAAATCCATTTTGGTACAAAGAATTACTAACAATTCTATTCTTTTGGGATAATGGGAGCCAAAATAGTTCTGGAATATCACTATCTTTACGATATTTTATGTTATCTTTTTTAAGTTTTTCTGTTATTTGAGTGGATAAATCTCTATAACTTTTTTTTCCGTAAAGATTATTAACGCGTATAGTAACTTCGGTCTTATTCCCTGTTCTATTCATAAATCTAACATTTTCTTTAAGAAAGTCTATATTCATTACAGGGAGGAGATGCTTAATCATGAAACTAGGGATTGAATATGTAATGCTAAGTTTTTCTTTTGCATCTTTATGAATAAGAGCTTTATCCCATGAAAAAGACCTAAGTTTATTTATAAAATTTTTGTCAATTTTTTTTAATTCTTTTATAATTTCTTCTTCAGAAGCATGCTCCCATAATATTCTATAAGTAGCATATAAATATTTAGAGATGGGAGTATCATCAAGAGAATCAGAAGCCTTAAGTGTGCTCTTAACTATAAAGTTTAATTTATTCCAAAATCGAATAATTTCATTATAATAATGCAGAATGGTATAGTTTTTACGTAAATTTATTTGAAGAGATCCAATTTCTTTTTCAATAAACCTTGAAATTAATTTAAGGATAGTTTGTATTTCCAGCTCTTTAATCTCAAATTCCCTCGATATAAAATGATTTGGTTCTAAAATGTATAATTAAAATAGAAAAAATAATATAATTTTTATTATAATAATTAACCTATTTTTGCTGCAACAATTAATCCTTTCCTATTTTAAATCTTTTTTTAATAATATCAAAAAGTATTATTCCTAGTGTTGCTAAAATAACCTCAGGGACTAACACATAGAAAAAGTTTAATAAAACAGGCAAACTTAAGGCAATAAACAAGATTATTGCTACGTATATTGAGATAATAATAGCATATAATAAACCACCTAAATATTTTAAATACTTTTTATCCCTAAACACGATGATACAATATAAAGCGGGAATATTCACAAGACAACTAAATAAATCAATATAACCTAATGGTGAAGTTAGATTAACAAAAAATACTCCAATAACATTACCAATCAATCCTTCAAATGGAAAGAGGATACATATACCCACTATCAGTTCTGCTACGCGAAATTGAAACACTAAAAAACTTATTGGTTGAAATATATAACCTAAAGCAGTATATAAGGCAGCAGTAATCGCTATCAAGGCTATTTTGATACTAATGCTCCTTTCTTCAAAACCAATTGATTTATTTTCATTCTCTTTAACTGCACTATTCAATATACAAACCTTAGAATTTATTAGGTATTTTAAAATTGTTAATATAAAAAATAGTAAATTTCCATTTCTTTTCAATATTGTTGATTAAGGAGGTAGAATTATTTATAAAAAAAAAAAAAATTTATTTTAATTTTTAACGTTTCTTTTTCATTCCTACAAAAATAACTCCAATTAAAGCCACTACACTAACTCCACTAATTATAAAAAGTTCATATCCAGGAATTCCAATAGCTAATTCTATTGAAAACTCATATATTACGTTTGATGCATCATCTAGAGTTTTATAACCAATAAAAGCGCCATAGGTCTCATCATAAGTCCAAATTTCGGTACAATTTTCTAAATATTGAAAGCCGAATAAGAAACTCCAATCTGAGGCTTCTGCATGATGAACTATTGTATTACCTACACTCTCCCATTTATCTTCCCAGATAATTGCACCAAGATATTGAGCTACAGATGTAGGTAGCTGAGTTAAATAAATTGCTGCATTTTGGACTGAAACATTAACATCTAGCATAGCTAAAGCCCAAAAAGCTGTAATATAACTGGATAGAGTTGTTGGATTATAAAGCGATGAAACAGTTACATTAAAATTATGTGGAGTGTTACTAAAAGCACCTAATGTCCAATTCCATGTGTCAGTAACATAAGTTGCAGTATCAGCAACCCCCAAACCAAAGAAACTGAGATCTAATTTATCGCTTGTATTTACTGAAACGACTACAGACTTCATACGTGCACCTACATCAACACAGCCTTCTCCAAAAGAACCTTCAAGAACACCTGTCCACCCAGCACCCCATAAATCTTCAAGACTTGCATTATTTACTGTTCTAACTCTTAATATCTTCTGATTTCCAGGAGCTCCATGGAATGTGTATGTGCCCACTTGAGGAATAGCTGGTGGGGTTATAGCTAGAGTTATACTGAAAAGGACAATAAGGATAATTATTGATTTAGTTTTTTTCATTTTTAACCCTTTTACTTGATTTTTATAATATGATTTCAGATTAATTTATTATTTACTAGTTGATTATATAAATATTACTAGAGATTTACCATTTCATTTTAGTTTCTCAAAATAAAATAGAAATGAGTTTTTATTAGAATTTAAATTATTAGATAATCGAATATTTTAAAAAATTGAATTGTTAAAAATGCCTATCTTTTCACCTGAGAAAGATATTGAAATTTTTTATGAAATTAGCGGAAATAACACTGGGCCTAAAATGGTTCTAATTCATGGTCTTTTTCTAAATAGTGACACTTGGAAGTATCAATTACCAGAGTTTGAATCTCATTTTAAGATTTTAAGATTTGATCTTCGAGGTCATGGGAGATCTACTAAACCAAAAAAGCGATTTACAATTCGTAATTACGTGGATGATATGTTTGCCTTATTAAAGCATCTTAATTGGACAGATGAGCTTTATTTAGTTGGTCATTCATTAGGGGGTATGATTGCGCTTGTATATGGTCTCGAAAACCCTACTCATGTAAAAAAAATGATAGTTGCTGATAGTTTTTGTTTTATTAGTCAAGAAGCAATTACAGATGTCCTAGGGAGGATAAATAGTAGTAAGTTAGAGAAATTTGCTTTGGGTATTAGCATTCGTGGTTTAACGCCATATAAAGAAGAAGTTGCTCAACACGTAGCTAGTATGGTTACAGATCATATGACCAAAAAGAACTGTTTGCAAGCAACAGCGGCATCAGCAGGTTTTAACATATGTGAAAATTTGAAAAACCTAAATATACCTGTGTTAGTTCTTGTTGGAAAAAAAGATATTACCACCCCCGTATGGGCTAGCGAAATGATACATGAATGGTTACCTCAATCAGAACTTATAATTATTCCAGATGCAGGACATTTGGTCATATTCGACCATCCAGAGGAATTTAATAATTATGTTCTATCGTTTTGGAAAAAATAAAAAAAGTTTGATGAATTTTTTTAACCCCATTTAATTACTCCTGCATTCCATGCCCACCCTATACCAGCGGCAGTAAGAACAACGATATCTCCATTTTTTATTTTACCAGATCTCAATCCGTATTCTAACGAGATTATACCGTCATTTTGACCATTATGACCTATTTCTTCAAAATATGTTGCATTTTTATATGGATCTATTCCTACTGCTTTTGCTACATATTCAAAAGCACTTCTTTTCATATGTAATAGAGCTAAATAACCAATATCTTTCCTAGTATAACCAGATTGTAGTAAAGCTTCATCTATTACTTTCACAAAAGCATTCATTGAAAATTTATCAAGCCGTTGTTTTAAACCTTCAGGGTCAGGAACGTCTAAATAAATTAAATCATTATCTATAGCTTCTTTTGATATTGGCATTATTGTACCCCCAGCAGGTACATAGACATCATCAGCAAATCTACCGTCTGAAATAGCAGAAATCCCTAAAATTTCATTAGTCTTATAATCGCTTCTTAATACGACAGCTGCTCCACTAGCCGCAAGACTAATCATAAATCTGGAATTTTGATTTTTATAATTGATTAAATCAGAATTTCTATAACCGCTTGCTATTAAAACTCTTTTTATACTAGGATTTGTTTGAATTAGACTTTTTCCTAATAACATACCAACTAAAAAAGTTCCACATCTTTGATTAATATCAAATGCCCATGGCTTAGTAGGATTTCCTAATAATTGTTGTAATTTTATTCCATATGTCATCATTGGTCGTTCCGCATAGACTTCTCCAGCCCAAATAATTATATCAAGATCTTCAGCGGTAATATCAGCTCTTTCAAGAGCTTGAATACTTGCTTTAGCACCCATCGCTACAGTATGATCTTCTGGTCCCGGTACAGTTTTACTCTTCAGACCAAATTTATCTTCAAGAATTTCTTTAGGAATTCCTGATTCCTGTGAAATAAAATCGCTGGTATGTTTATACTTAGGAAGGTATATCCCCCAAGATTCTAATCCAACTGGGCGGAGGGCCATTTTTTTATTCACCTACTCCAAATCTCTTTTCAATATTTTTCCAGTAGCACTAGTAGGGAGAGAATCTCTTATCTCAAAATATTTGGGAATTTTATATTTTGCTAATCTCTCAATTAAATAATTTCGAATTTCATCTACCTTTAATGTTTTACCGGCTTTTAATGTTAGAAAAGCTTTGCCGACTTCTCCCCATTTTTCATCAGGTACACCTATAACTGCTGCTAAATCAACTGCAGGATGCTTATATAATAGTTCTTCAATTTCAACCGGATATACATTCTCACCTCCACTGATGTACATCTCCTTTCTACGCCCTACTATGTAATAGAAACCTTCATCATCTTGCATTGCTAGGTCTCCAGTATGTACCCATCCATCAATTTCAATAGTTTTTTTCGTCTCTACTGGTTCATCCCAATAACCAGAAAAAATATGGGGACCTTTTAAAAGTAATTCCCCTACTTCTCCTTGATTAACAATTTGATCTGTTTTTGTATTGATTATTTTCATATCGCAATGCAACACCGGTAAACCTACTGATGTTGGTTTTTCTCTAATTCGCTCTTCTGGTAAATAAAAATTATTTGGACCAACTTCGGTTAACCCATATCCCATTTTAAACTTTTTGTTCTGTTCCCAATATTTTTCCATTATCGCAACTGGACATGGAGCACCACCAGATATAAAGATTCTTACTGATTCAAGTTTTGTTCTCTCAAAAAGAGAATTATTTGCCATCATATGAAACATTGTAGGAACCCCTATTACAATCGTGCATTTTTTTTCTTCAATAATTCTAATAGTCTCTTCTGGATTAAAATCTCCCATTAATATGGTTTTTGCCCCGAGATGATAAAAAGGAACTAAAAGAACGTTCCAACCACCAGTGTGAAATAGTGGAAATAGTAATGGTTGGATATCATCAGATTTTAGACTCCATGAGAGTATAGTATTTACAGAATTCCAGAAAATTAATCTATGAGATAAGATAGCTCCTTTGGGAAGTCCAGTTGTACCTCCTGTAAATAATATAAGATGAGGATCATCAAAGTCTAAAATTGGACGTTCAATGTCCGACACTGAAAGCTTTTTTGTTAAATCTCTAGTGTTAGAATCATTTAATACAGAATCGCTTCCCATAATTATATTATTTTTGATAATCGATTTTTCTTTTAACTGTGAAACGGTATCCCCCAACTTTGATTCATAGAAAAAAATTGATGGGCTTGTTTTACCAATTAGATACTCAATTTCTTGAATTGATAATCTCACATTGAAGGGAACTAGAATTGCTCCTATTTTTCCTGTGGCCAAAAAGAGATCTATACATTCTATTTTATTAGTTGAAAACATAGCAACACGATCTCCTTTAGAGATCCCCTCACCCAATAATAATCGAGCTAATCTATTTGCTCTTAAGTCTAAATCCTTAAAAGTATATAATTTTTTCTCAATATTATCATATAACGCTTCATGATTTGGAGATAAAAGAGCACGACGTTTTGCCCAATCCCCTATCCAAGAGAATTTATTTGAAATCGAGTAATCTCCTGCTTTAAACAATTACCTGACTCACCTACAATGCTCTATAAATTGGCCATTTTCTCCATACATAAGCAAATAGAATTTCAATCCACAGAAACCACAATATAAAAGGAGTTGGATTCATTTCCCAGTAATTTGTAGTGTCTCCAAATAAGATTGGCGATAAAAGATAATACCCGAAAAATGTCAATGTCGCAATACCAATTACTAACAGAAACCTAAAAAGAAAATTCTGCCATTGAGGAAATCTTTTTGGCCAGTTATCAAAGAAGAGAGAGACTAATACAACAGCGCATATAAGAAATATAGCATAAGTTATACTCATCATATACCAACCTTTAAATCTAGTGACCGGATCGGGAGGTATACCCCCGATGGCTACAAAGAAAGGATCAATGAGGTATTGAGCAATATACGGTCCAATCAAAGAAACAAGTAATCCTAAAACAGTGCAAGCTCCAGCTGCTATCATTCCTATAAAAGGTTGTTTCCGTCCTAATTTACTCCAAGGCCAATATTCAAACACCATCATTGTTAATAAAGAGAAAAAAATTAACCATTGGGTCCATCCTAATGAGAATGCATAACTCGGGAAAAATGTAATTGGTTTGACTGCTGATGCTTCAGATGTAGCTGTACGTTCACCAGCAGGAAAGAACAAGAAAAACCATACTAATATTGTTATTGCATTACCAATAATCCAAACGATGATTCCACGTTTAGGCTGTTTTATTTTAAAAAATGGCCAATACATTGAACCCGCAACCCAGAGAACAGCGAAAGAAAAACAAGAACCACTCAAAGCACCAAAGATTGATGCACTTACAAACCAAGCAATGTAAGGATCTGCTATTTGATTACTATATACGGAAGAAAATAATGGTAAAAATATAAGCGTGAAAACTGCTGCAATTGCAAAATTAATTGCTGTGCCCACTAAGCCTACTTTCCATGGAGTACGAAACCAACCATAATACGGCCAATTTTCAAACCATATTGCCCAAACAACACCAATTAACCCAAAACCACCGATAACTGTAGCCCATGCTGTTATCTCCATTACTTGTGTTGGATAAGGATTATGCCAGGACGGAAAAACACGCGGATCAAAAAATAATAGCCAAGTTAACCAACTTATAATGAAAACAATTAATATTGACAAAATTCCCGCAAGGGGTTGTTTATATCGCGCCATTACAATCATAGGCGCCTCATCTGCGGAGGGAATTCCAACTCTTTCGCCTGCTAAAGCCATAATTTTCACCAAATATGATTTAGTTCTAATTTTAATTAATAATTGTAATAATAATAGTTTAATATTTAAATCATATATTCAACTTGAATCCATTTAAAGTTTTAAAAGTGATATTATAATAAAACTAGATAGTTTCATTTTATTTTTAATAACTTGATCGCATTTTTCTCTAAAATTGCTTTTCTTAGAGAATCACTAATCTGAACTTCCTCAAAAGCTTTAAAAATTTGGCTATAGTGTATTAAGGGATAATCTGACGCAAAAAGTATCTTATGGGAAAGATCCTCAGTGATAAAAGCATCCCAAGGAAACCAATTGTAAAGATTAGGATATGCTGAAATATCAATATAAACGTTTTCATGTCTTAATACTACAGACCAAGCATCCCACATCCAAGGTACACCCATATGTCCAATAATAATTGTTAATTCTTTATACTTATGAGCTAGATCATCGATTAACAAGGGATGACCATATTTTGCTATAGAACCGTAAAAGGAAGTTTGATGACCGCCATGGGTCCATAGTGGAATGTTGAGATCAACCATTTTTCTCCATATAGGATCAAATTTTTTATCAGCATAATCAAATTTTTGCACAGGAGGAACTAATTTAATTCCTTTCAAATCTAAAGACTTTATAGCATATTCAAGTTGGTCCATCGCATTTTTAGCAGGAACATCAACGCAACCAAATCCAATAAATCTATCTGGATATTTATTTACAAAATCAGCAATATCTTCATTTGTTGCCATAACAAACCCATAAGCTGTCGTAACATCATAAGCTACGATAACTGATTTACGTACATTGAATTTATCCATTATAGCTATATAATCCTCCAAAGTAAATTGTTCCATTATGGCATTTAACATTCGCATCGTACCTTTTAACTTTCGAGAATTAGGACCAGCTAACGCATCCGCAATCTTTTTCTTATCACCGTAATGAGCTTCTTTACACCACGGGTGTAAATGCACATCAATAACCATTATTTAAACTCCAAACTATTTAAATTGACAATAATTGCTAAGAGAATACTGAATATTTAACGAAGTAGTGGGATTTATAAAAATGTATCTAGAGTCTTTTGAGTTTTAATAAAATTAATTAATTTACTACTTGCTTTCCAATATTTATAATCAACCATAAATCCATCTGCCATCTCTTTTACTGAATCATTAAAATTATCTAAGATAATTGGATCTTTTGTAAACATGGCATTCTCAACGGTAGATCTAATAACCCAAACGCCCAAGGGGACGACATAGCCTCCGCTTACTTCCCTAAAGATTAGAACTCTCGCTTGTCTTTTAATCTTGTAAAGATATTCACACACAGATTTTCTTGCAGCATAATAAGCACCGGTAATATTGCTTGCATAAGATTTTCTTCCATTATAAAACTCAAAATCAGTCATTATCTGTGGTTTCAGATTACTGTTTCGACCATCAAGAGAAATATTCCATAAGGTATTTGGAGCCCAAACTTCATTCATTTCATAAATAAACTTTCCAGGAAAAAGTAAAACTTTAAAGTGATTATCCAAATAAGTCGCTTCGAAAATTCGGTAATCATTTATTTCCGGAAATTTCTTTATTTCTTTGATTAAGGCTTTTGAGATTATATCATCAACAGCCGTTATAGTCCATCTTGTTGGTACAATTCTACGTCTTTTTTTCTCACCAAGGAGTCCTGCGGAAAAAACTCTTTTAATTGTAGATTCTGGAACGTTCCCTTTAAAATAAAGATTTTCCGATACAGCCTCTGATGCTTTTAAATCTGTATCTGATACACAGTAATCCACTTGAGGATGGACTTTTGTATTTTCAGTAATTTTTATTCTTTCTGCCATTCCAGAAGGTCCCATTGGTAAAGCATGATTATCCATCATCATTCTCAGATTCATTTTTTCCAATTTAGTTTCAGTATCTACAGGTCTAGCTGCCATTGATAATTCTTGTGATGTTTCCAATAACTTTTGAGTTTTCAATGAGGGCGTGTTTTTTTTTGACTTTTTCCCCAGAAATACATTAGTTTTAAAATTACTCCTCACTAGACTGCTTCTATACCGAATCACATCCACCATTTTTTTGCCAAACCATAGTTCCGGAGCATCTAAAATATGGTAATCTGATATATCAAAGCCAGTTTCAAATTCTTGAAATGGTATTAAGGGCCCAAGGTAAACATTTGGATAATTAAAATGCCCAACAAAAAATCCAGGAGGACTGGCTCCAAAGATTTCAACATCTCTTCTTGTTTTATCTAGTTCAAATGGGACTAAAGATTTCATTACCGACTTTTTTAATAAGATTGGGCATGTTTTCTTCCCACATAATAAGCGAGCACCTTTACATCGAAGACAAATATTTTTTTCTGTCGGGGGCCTTACCAAACTATTCTCTCTTTAAATTAGAATTGCCTTTAAAAAAAATTAGTTTCTATATTATAAAAAAGATAAAAGAGTTTAAATTTTTAATATTTATATTGAAAAATCTATTTCAGAGTTTTATCTTTTGATTATAGATGATGAAAAATGAGTGATGAAAATAAATATTCAATTGATCTTGATGTAAAATTTGACGCCATGGAAATTATTGATATCTCAAAATTAATTGCTAATTGTACAAAAAAATGGCAAAACTTGTCATTATGTAATGTTAATGATTCTGTTGTTAGGCTTGCTGTTATTGAAGGAGAATTTCACTGGCATAAACATGAAAAGGAAGATGAATTTTTTTTCGTTATTGAAGGAATCCTTTTAATTGATTTGGAAGAAAATACTATTACTTTAGAAGCAAATCAAGGTTATACAGTTCCAAAGGGTGTAACACATCGAACAAGAGCTCCATCTCGTTCAGCAGTTTTACTGATAGAAAAGAATACTATCAAACCTATAGGAGATTAATTTGAAAATAATTATTGACCATTTAGATAATTGTTTAAGTCTTTTTAATAAAAGATACTAAGGTTGGATAGGTCCAGAACCCCGATTAAAACTAACTAACTGTTGAGTGAGAGTACCGAAATCAAATTGAACATACATAGTTCTTTTATGCATCATCGTCTCTAAAAAGAAAATTTTGACAGAAAAGATCTCATCTGTCCTAATAATGATTGGAAATAACGTCCATTTTGCATAATAAGAATTTTTACTTAACAGCTCCATCCCCTTTTCGTAAAGACCCATTTCTTCAGTGTTTAAGCCAAAATTAATTCTTCTTACCTCCTTGGTTTTCGAGAAATGATATTTCCTTTCTAATCTTAATGATATGTTATTTTCATCAATTTCATGATTAAAAATAACGTAGGAGAAAGGTGAAACGCCAGGAAGGTATTTTTGATTATCAGTGAGATTTGAAGAGAACCAGACTTTAGAGATTATTCGATAGAAGTAATAAATAATATAAAAAGATGTATATAAATTAAGTATAAAACTGACAAGCAATAAGTCTGCAGAAATATTAAATAATATACCCAATAGAAGAAGTAAAATTACTGAATTCAGCATAGTGAAGAAACTTTGCGCTTTCTCAATATAAAAACAGGATTCTTTTTTAGAAAGTGGAAATAAGAAAGGGATTTTCGTAGTGGTAAGGAGATCCATTGATACGTGTAGCCCATAAAACGCAGCGCTTATTAGCCAAGTAATTAAAAATGTTCTATTCCTGAAAGTAGAGAATACAATACTCAAAAGCGCTGATATTATTATCCCAATAATATATGAGTGAGAACCTCCACGATGATCAAGATAATTTGATTTAAAAATTCTTTTCAATGGGATTAAAAAAATATCTAAATCAGGTAAAACCACGAAAAAAATTGCTATCGAGAAATAATCGAGAGTTATATCCCTTAAAAAAAGGATATACATTAAAGCCCCAAAAACTGAATGTGTGAAGAAGTCCATAATACAAATATTTTACTTTAATTCAGTAAAGAGAATATTGAAAAAAAAAGGTTTCATTTATTTTCTAAAAGTGTGTATATTAGAAGTATCTGAATATCGCTGATCATGAAATTATGATCCGAAATTTTATTAAAAAAAAAAGGATAAAATTACTATAAAAATCCAAAGAGGAGAATTCAAAATATTAAGCGCAGTTATAATATATCATACTCGTTCGGGAAATACTAAATTATTGGGTGAAAAAATTAGAGAAAGGTTAGAGTTCTTGAACATAGCTGTAGAGATTTGTCAAGATAAAGATTTTAAGGAAATTGATTCTATTAACGATTTTGATATTATAGGTTTAGGTTCCCCTACGCATTATTATAATATTGCAAAAGAATTCAGAGAATTTTTACAAAAAATTGCGAATTTTAATCTAATAGGAAAAAAACTTATTGTTTTTGCCACAGGTGCAACCAAAAATGGCCCTTCAAAAATATGTAAAGATATTACAAAGATTTTAAGCCCAACTGGAGTCCAAGCTATTACAAAAATAGGTTGTGTTAAAACCCCTACTGATGAAATAAATTCAAGAATTGAAAAAGCTATTTCTGCTGCTAATCTACTTTAATAAACTTTCCAATATCCTTACTAAGCGTTTTTAAAACTTTATCTTCTAATTCTTCTGGAATATGTCTGAATGAGAATTCTTCCAATTCTGGTAAGAGATTTTGAACTGATAATCTAGTTAAATAATCTAATTGATCACATAGTGCAAGCAATTGAAAATGAGCAGAATTTTCTATTAAAATAGCACCTCGACTAACAGTAAAGTAATTTACTTGTTGTTGTAACATTTTTTTCTCTATAGTATTCCACAGATCATGAATTCCGAGAAGATAATTGGTATCTTGGGCTGAACCACTCTTTTCATTTTGTAGAACTACTTCCCAAGCAGAATCTTGTGTTCCTATGAACATTGTGTAAATTGTACTTTTCTTCGTTGCTTTTTTTTCTTCAGACTTTCGGAATGTTAATCTTTGAAACATCCTTCGCAAAACTGAATCTGCTGATTTTTCAATTACACCACTATTTAACTGTTCTAGATTTTGATTAATTTCATTTTCTATACTTGGTAAATTAAAATCACGCGCAGTTTTTAATGCTTCTTCAAAATATAGTTTAGCTTGTTGAGATAACCTACTTTCTGCTGCAAGTAATCCTTTAAGTATAACGAGTCTGCAGAGATCCAAATAACTTTGACTTTCAATAGCAATAGTTTTAGCAAGATCCAAATGGTTGTATGCATGATTTAAGTGTTCAAGGTTCTTTGTTTCTTGAAAATATTTGAAGTATCCTTCAGCAAGTCTAATTTCAATATCACTAGCATCTTCAACAGACTGATTCTGAAACATAATCTTTCTTTCTTCATTCAAATGTTCAATCAAATCTGACCAATTACTGCGTAATTCTGATTCTATAGCTTGCAGATCATGCATAAAAATATCCCCAACGGGAGATTCTAAGAAGTCAGGATCATCAGGTAAATTATTTCTTACAAAATCTATTAGTTCAAGAGAATCTGTTTTACCACCAATTCTTTTTAGAGTAGAAAGAAGATCAAGTTTATAATAAGTAGGAATATTTTCTTCAGAAAGAACCTTTTTGCATAATTCTTCTGATTCATCATACTTTTCGGAAATAAAAAGTGTTTCAGCTATAATGCTCAGTAAAGAGCTTCTTATAAAAAACTCTTCTTGGACTATTGGCAATTCTAATATAGCTCTTTGTCGTTTCAGAGCTTTATCATATAAACCTTGCTTAGATTCAATAACAGACATATTCGATGAAATTACTGCTTTAGTCCGTTCATCACCCATCTCCTCACTAACCTTTAATACTATTTCAAAAATATTTAATGCTTTTTCTAAATCTCCACTAGATTGATTGACCGCAGCATAGAAATTTCCTACAACCATTATTATCTCTCGGTTTCCTAAAATCTGTCCAAAATTAAATACAGGTTCTATAATCTCTAATGCTTCATTTATTTTTCCGAGAAAATATAATCTAAATCCATAATAGCCTTGTAAAAACATTAATCCTGTTTTCACTTCTATAGAAGTTTGATCTTTCCATTTTATTTGGCAAGTATCATATAAGTCCTCTAATAATTCGTAAGCGCTTAATCGTAAAAAGACTTCAGATTTTGCAACTGCTTCCTCTAATTGAATAATCAATGGAGCAGATGTAAAGTCAATTCTTTTAGCTATTTGAATTAGCTCTGATGAGGGTGAAAACCTCGCTTGTAAACGTAAATATATTGGATAACTCCAAGAAGTAGGTTTATATGTATATTTTCTAAGATCTTTACCTCTTCCAATAATGAACCCCCATTTTACGGCGAGGAAGGTGATTAATTGACTACTGGGATTCTTTTGACATAAGTCTATTAAGCAATCATACCATTCTTTTGGTGTCTTTTCCAATGGTTCTGGTACCGAAGAAAGAATAATTTTATCTTCCTCACTTGCTAAAGGTAAATATACTCTGAGTTCTAATGGAATATAGCGATGAAGTTTGTTCCAAGCATCTGGTGCTCCTATTACACTGAGCTTCTCTTCATAATAATCCTTGTGGGCACGATATTCTCCATTTTCATCAACTACAATAACATTTATATGAGATGATCCCGACTCAGTAAAATGACCTAATCTGATTGTAAAAAGCTTTCCAATCATAGGATTTCCTGATTCGGTTTTATGTAGGTAGGTATCAGTATTATTAAGATCAAACCGTATTATTTCATTACAAATTTTACAATTAATTTCGGTCATTTCTCCACCTCATCTATATTTTATTAGAAGATGAGAATATATTAAATAAATAGTATCTTCCTAATCGCTTAAATTTAGGCGTTTTATACCGATATTGACAATCTTGTCCAAGATTTCTTCTATACCTACTCCGTAAATAGAGCTGGTTTCTACATAAGTGTGGAAAAACCTGTCTTCACCAACCAAGGTTTGTACTAACTCTCTTGAGACATTTCTTTCTAAATCAACTTTATTACCCACTAAAATGAATCCGGGGTTGTGATCTTTTATATTATATTCTACATTCATCACACGGAGCCAATTATTAAGGTTCTCAAAGGACTCATACCTATCTAATGAAAAAACAAATAGAAAAATATCAATATATTTAAGAACCTGATGCCTTAATAGATCTAATGGATGCATTCCTGGGGTTCTTTGTCCAGCTAAATCATAACATTGAAAAACTAAATCTTTATAACTCCAAGATTCAATTTCCATAAAAGGAGTACGATTTATTTTTTTTTCTTCTAAAAATATACCATTTGAGTTATTATTGTTACTATCTTTAGTTTTTTTTAAAAGAGCTTGAATTAATGTAGTTTTACCTACTGCTCCATCCCCCACCACAGTCATACGTATTAATCGGTGGGCAGTCTTTAATTCAGATAAGAAATTAGGTATTTTTTGCAGTTGAAATACACCATTAATTTGTATAAATATATGTTGAAAAGTTATCCCTAATTAAGGAAGTAAGCTATGTACTATTAATTAATATTATCTTATATATGGTGGTTATAAATTTATTTTTACGTGATATAAGGATATACATTTTTTTCTAAATTTGTTCTATGGGGAATTTCTTGGGAAATATAAAGTATTTGATATTGTGGAGATAAGTTTTATCTACAATACTTAATATATATTAGATATTCTTATTTAAATTTGAAAAATAATGATAATTAAAAGCCCATATAACGGAACTATTCCTAAAATTCATTCTTCTGCTTTTATTGCTCCAGATGTTGTAATAATTGGAGATGTAGAGATAGGTGCTTATACAAATATATGGTTTGGAGCAGTGTTGAGAGGAGACTGGGGAAAAATTATTGTAGGTAAAAAAACAAGTATCCAAGAAAATGTTGTAATACATTCGAGACCTAATGAAGTTTGTAAAATTGGAAATAATGTAAGGTTAGGACATTCATGTATGTGTCATGGTCCTTGCTCTGTTGGAGATTTTTCTATGGTTGGAATAAATGCAACTGTTTTAATGGGGGCTAAACTTGGAAAAGGTTCTACCCTAGCAGGGGGTTCAGTTTTACGAGATCAGGGAGATGACTTTAGTTTATATGCAGGGATACCTGCAATTAAAAAGAAAAAATATCCTAATAAAAATTTGAATGAATTTAGTAGTAATCTTTATGTCGAAAACGGTCAAAAATTTAAAAAAGAAGGGTATTGCCAACAAATTCCGGAAGAATTCTTGAATAATGATTAAATAAATTCATCATAATCTAAATTATGAGTTTCTAGAATCTTTTTAGTTATTTCTTTAAAGCTATGAAGGATATTTATGTTCTCCTTTGAAGAAGTTTTTACAAAATCTTTCTCATCATGTTCCTTGAGAAATTGCTCAATCACTAAATTGTCAATTTTATGTTTTTTATTCTTATTCTTAATAAGATCAAGTTTAGTCCCAACCAAGATTTTAGGTCGCTTATGGAGGTTGTGTTCTTCCAACTGTTCAATCCACCAATCTAATCTCACTAAAGATTCTATTTTGGTTAAATCAAAAACTAAAAATATACCATTGGCTCCATCAATATAATAATTAAACAATCTTCTAAATTGTTCTTGACCTCCAAAGTCCCAAATTGTATGTCTTACAAAGGTCTCCTCACCTTGTACTATTATTGGGATGTCATATGTGTAAAAGTCTATTCCAATAGTTAATTGAGTGCTAGCATCAAAAGTATCAAAACATAATCTTCGAGCTATACATGTCTTTCCTACAGCTCCACTACCAATCAAACATATTTTAAAGACATAGGCAGGTCTTTCTTCTTGAACGAAAGTCAAATCTAACTCACATTTTTTATTTTTTAATGTAAATTTCTTAAAATTTATATTATTCTTATTGGATTATTTAATCGAATCTATTTCATTATAAATAAATCTAATATTTATAAATAGTACAAAAATGACTAATAATTTTATTGTATCTCAAACTTTTATACCCAAGATTAAAGCATTGAACCATTCTTCTTCTAAAAATATAGAATTATGTTTGAGATAATAATTCTATTAAAGCTCGTGGGATTTCTTTATAATCATTAACAGCATAAAACTTTCCTCTTCCAGCCTTTGCGATTTCTTGACATGTCTCAATACCTTGATCAGCATCATTTTCTGCAGGCATTCCTATGACGTGAAGCTTAGGAAAAGCTTTTGCTAAAATAATTGGATCATCTCCACGGTTATAATTTCCATCGGTAATTAAAATAGCAAATCTATTTTTTCTATTTTCCTTTGTTTTATTTAGTTCTTTTAATCCTTTTTCCAACCCAATTGATATATTAGTAAACCCAGCAGCTTCAGAATCTAAAATATCATCAATAATTGAAACAATTGGTTTTTTTTGATTAATTTTCTTCATAATCATTACTGTGGAATTAAATAAAACAATAGCATAATCTTCTTTTTCCATATTATAAGCCAAAACCGATGTTGTAAGGGCAGCATTTAATAATAAACGCCCATACATACTTCCACTAGTATCTAAAATTAAAACTACTTTTCTTTTTTGTCGTTTTCTTTCAATTCCATAGATATCATTATAATTTAAGTTTTTTTCATAAATTTTTAATGGATTATGCTGAATTGTTTCGTCTATACTAAATTCTGGCATACCCATTTGATAATAGGGAACCGTTTTTTTGAATTGTCCTCTAATCCCTCTACTCGTTATTTTTAAAGATAATTTTAAAATACTTTGGCGTGCTAAACGTCTAAAAATAGATTTATATTTTTTAGAAATAGGACGCCTTATAAAGAAGTAGATTTCTGGCATAAAATCTCCTGCGTCTGCGGCTTTTTCTGAGAAGAATTTTATTCCTTCTTCAGTATCTAAGGCATCACTAGCGGCATACACATTTGATTTGAGTAACCCCATAAGAGCTTCAATATTTTTATAGTGTATAGCCAGATATGTTAATTCTTTAATTTGTTTATAATCTAATGTATTTGCTAAATGTTTGTAATAGTCAGGTTTTTTCCTTTTCTTTCTGATTATTTCATATTCCAATATTTCCTTATCTGGGCGACTTTCCGTAAGCCTTACATGCAGTCTTTTCTCAATCTCTTCAGACTCTTCCTCAGAGAAATCATCGATTATTGAAAATCTGATTTATTTAAAACAGCAAGAACTATGTTAGTGATCACTTCTTTTTTAGATTGAGTTAATCCGTCTTCAAGTTCAATTTTATTATGTAATGCCATTACAGCAGCTTCAATCCAATTTTTACTGCTATTATCATTTTCATATTGAGGTATTAGGGTGGCTAAATCTATTGCACCTCTAATAGAACTTCCTCTACGAATTGATGTGCTATCTCTTGTTACTTGAATGATATTTTGGGAAATAATTGCGATTTTATTAGCATTGCCACTATTTAAGTTGGCTTCTTGTTTGATAATTAAAATTTCCTCTTCAGGATTTTGATAATTTAAATTAATCCATATAAATCTATCTTTTAAAGCTTCCCCTAATACTGTGACTCCAACATGGGCAGCAGGGTTTTGTGTAGCTATAACAAAAAAGTTTTTATGAGCTTTAATTGTTTTTAATTTTGGGATTTCAAGGATTCCTTCATCCAAGGATGTTAATAAAGAATTTTGAGTACTTTCTGGCATCCTATTTATTTCATTTATAAATAAACATCCGCCATTCATCATTGCCAAAGCCAACGGCCCAAATTTATATGAATCTTCAATATAACCTTTTGCAATTACTAAAGGTGGTTCAAAGTATCCTACAAGATTATGAGGAAGAAGTTCTTCACTACAATCTACTCTATAGAATTTTAAATCACTGGAACCATAATATTCAGCAACTGCTTTAGCTAATGTAGTTTTGCCAACTCCAACATTTCCCTCCAGCAATATATTCTTACCTACTGCATGAGCTAAAACAATTTGTCTTAATTCTTCCTTTCTACCAATTATTTTATATTTCTCTTGTATTTCTTTTACAGAGCTGGTTATATCAACCATAATTATAAGAATTAATCATTTCTAAAAAAATTTTCCTTTAGAAAAGCTTTTTAACCCCCTGATACGGGTAATAAAAAAGTAATTTCATCTCCTTCTTTTAAAGATGTGGATAAAAGGTGGGGCCCATGAATTGGTCTATTATTAACAATTATAGACACATTACTATTAACAGATTCTGTTTTATTATCCCATAATAATTCTTGTATAGAACTATACTTCTTTAGGAGCAAGTGTATTAATTCTTTAATTTTATTATTCTTTAAATCAAATTTCTCAGCATCCTTGCCCGTAATCCCTTTAAATTCAGCAAAATATATGACTTTTACTAACACTTTATCAAATCAATGAAATCTTAGAATATTTTTAAATATATTTGATATAAAGAAGGTAATTGAGGGATTGGAAGGAATCCTAATATGTATGATATAATTAAAGAAAAATCAAGGATGCAGAAAAGGATAAAGAAAACATCAATTAATTTGAATTTTATAGTTTTTAAATTTGTTCTTTTTTTATATATACCAAAACAACGATTCTCCATTGATATAGAAGTTATATGACCTTTTCTGAGAATTGAAATTAGTGTTGCTACTAATCTTTCAAAAATTAGTTTATACGCTTTTTTAATTGAATTTGCTTTTTCAAGCCCAAAACCTCTCGCTCTTTGAGCTAATGCAATAGTTTTTGCCTCTTGTTCAATTGATGGAATGTATCGAATCCCAACCATTAAAGAAAAACAATACTTGTATGGTACTTTTAACTTTACAAGTGAATATAGAAAATCCTTTGGTGAGGTTGTATTAGTGTAAATAATTGTAGAAGTATATAATATAATTACAATCATAGATGCTCTTAAAGCATAATATACAGCTAACCTTCTTATTGGTATAAATGGTAAATTAAATAGATAAAATAAAATTATGTCTTGATTACTTGGAATAGCATTAAAGAAGATATTTAAGATTATACTGATGAATAGAATGATTATTATGAACTTTAGTTTTCTAAATAAATTTTTCAGAGAAATATTACTTATAAGTGTTAAACTTATAATTACAATTAAAATTCCAGATAATAAGATCAGACTTCTAATCATAAAAATTAAAATTGTAAGCAAGATTAAAAATGCTATTTTTGATATTGGATTCAATTTATGCATGAAGGAGTTTCCAGGAAAATATGCAAAAGTAAATAGTTTTCGATCAAGAATTTTATTTTTATTTGTCATTTAATCCCTTCTTGATGTTTTTTTGAATTTCTTCTAATAGAATAATGGGTCCTAAATTTCTATGCTTCTGAAAATAATTAAGGCTAGCATCATAATCTCGTAGAGTACCATCTTTATTTAATTCAATAATTCTTTTAGTATATTTTAATAGCAAGTGGTAATCATGTGAAGAAATAATAATAGTTTTTCCCCTTTTATTTTCAATATACAGTGTTTCTATCAATGAATCTATTGTTTTTTGGTCTTGACCTATAAACGGTTCGTCTAATAAAATAATCTCGGGATTATAGATGAAAATAGAGCATAGATTTAATCTACGTTTTTGCCCCCAACTTAGATTATAAGGACTTTCTTGCGGATTTACATTTCCTACTAACTTTATTAGCTTGGAAATGTATGAATCTTTGATATCACTGAGTAAATCAAAATTTTTCGGACCATATAATAATTCTCCTTCAATTGTAGGTCTGAAGATCATATTTTCAGGATTTTGAAATATAAAACCAATTTTTTTAGCATATTCAAATTGGTTTATTTCTTCTAAATTCTTTTTATTGTAGAGGATTTGTCCGGAAGTTGGTTCATATAAATTTGCTAGCAAATATAATAATGTAGTTTTTCCTGAACCATTTGGACCAACTAGCCCAATAAAGTCACCTCTATTTATTTTTATATTCAAGTTTTTTAAAGCAATAATTCCACTATTGGGATATTTAAAAGTAAGATTTTTTGTTTCTAATAGTCCATTAATTTCTTCAGGGAAGACTAATTTCCTCCTATTTTTAATATCTTTGAATGATTTTATATAAGTATCTTCAAATTCTATTAATTCTTCAAACTTGTCATACTTTTGTAATGCTTTTGGTTTTATCTCTTTATTTATAACAATTTGATATAATTTTTGCAGATTCTCTTCATTCAAATTTGGAATAATCTCTAGTAATTCTTGAAAATTTGTAGGATAACTAATAAGCTCAGCATTTTCTACCATTTTTATAAAATCATGGTATATATCAATTATCCACGGAATTCTTATATTATTCATTTGTAAATCTTCAAATTTTTGAGTGAAAATATTTTTAATATCACCTTTTAAAGAAATTTCCCCTTGGTCATTTAAAATTATTAATTTATTTGCAATATCCATTACCCTTGATAATCTATGTTCAATAATTACCAATGTCAATGGGAAATTCTTTGATTCAATGAGATATTTTAATCTGTTTAATAAAAGGCTTTCTGACTGTTGATCTAAGAAAGCGATTGGCTCATCAAGGATTAGAATCTTCGGATTCATAACTAAAAATGAACTTAGAATCACAAGTTGTTTTTGTCCACCACTTAATTGGTTGATATCTCTATTTAATAAATGGTTAATCCCCATCAAATTTGAAATATTACTAATTCTTTCTTCAATGACTTCACATGGGAGGTTTAGGTTTTCAAGACCAAATGCAATCTCATCTCGTACATTAAAAGTTATTAATTGGTCATTAGGATTCTGCTTGACTAATCCTACTAACTTTGATAATTCTGAAAAATCATAATCCAAAATACTTTTTCCCAATAATTTGACATTTCCTTTAACTAATCCTTTCTGACGCCATGGAATTATACCATTCATAGCATAAGATAAAGTAGACTTTCCACTTCCACTTGAACCAGCTAATATTAATACGTTTCCCTCTTTTAATTTGAAAGAGATGTTAGAAACTGCAGGTTTTTGATTTTTATCGTTTCCATATATAAAAGAAAAATCTTCAAACTCTAAGGCTATATTTTTATTAGTATTGAAATATAACACCTCACTTCAGAAGGTTGTTGGGACTCCAGCTTTGATTAAATAATTTTTAGTCGTTCTACCTAATAATCCAGTGATTAAAATGCCAGAAATAAATGCAAACATAAAAGCTAAAACCCAAAGGACCCAATGTAAATACCAACGTTGATTAATAATCCAGAAAAAAGGAGCTTGAAAAAAGTTACCAAATCCGCCCGCAATACCCCATCCAAGTTTAGTATCTCCCTCTCCAATCTTTTCCATAAACATAAAACCAACTATTAGAAAGAAACCCTCCATCAAATTCACAAGTATAATTAGTAAACCCCAAGCGTCACCAAATAAAAACTCTAATATCCCCTTACTAAGCATAGTTAATATTATCGTTGATTTTTTCCTAGTTAATCCGTAGACTATTGCTGCCCAAATAACATGATGCCCACTAACTAATTGTGTGCCACCAGTTAACGGGTACCAAATTTTTATTAATAAGTCAAAAGGGATTAAACTGGAGATAATACCCCCCATTACCCCAATTATTGCAGAATATAGAAGATCTAAAAGGGCTAAACCTTTAGCTCTTTCATGTATATATCCTGATGGCTTATAATCCTCTTTAGAATCTGCCTCAATTGTGTCTATATTTTCTCCTTTCATTTTTACTGTAAAATTATTGAATTAATATAGTTTTTAGATATTTTATAGCATAATGAGTATTAGCTTTATCGGGAATTAATACATGATCCACGATACTTCTAAGTGGTCCATCAAAATATATTGGGTCTCCGTCTTTTTCATAGGCTAAAATTATTTGTTCTGTATAATTTTCTGCAAGAGTCAAAGGCAAATAGGATTCAGCCCAGTATCCATCTCCTCCTATAAAAAGGAAACTTGATGCATCTTCGTTTAAAATATTCTCCGTTTCGAATATACTCCATAATGATGCACCAGAGTATATTTCATCAAATTCACTCCCAATAGCATTTACAAAATGAAATGTTCTATCCACTACTTGTTCATATTTATCAGACTTAATATCAGAAACAGATAATTGCAGTTCTCTGTTAACATTTCCTTTTATTGTAAGGACTATAGTATCTTCTCCACCATAAATATTTCTTAAATTGTAGAATGGATCAATATCTAGTATAATAAAAGCATATAGACTTAACCAAAAAACTGACATTCCAATGATAATTCCTGAAACCATAATATAGAAATTTCTTTTTTCCATTTTGCAAGTTAACTTCTTTTGATTATTCCATAGAAATTTAATTTGATAATTTAAAAAAAATAAAATTTTTTTGTTTAAAGGTAAAATCCTGACGGGATTGGTCCTGTATATGAAGTAATTTCAATTCGAACAATGTGTGAAAGATAAACATTTCTAGGCCTTCCTGGGACAATTACGTAAAAGGGTCCCCGATGATAGCCACATGAGCGTCTATATGGCCAACTAGGGTCTGTTATTCCTTGTCCAGTTTCCCCCAACTCCTGGTCTGCATAGACTAAAGCCATTAAAAGATCGCTTTTAGGCATTGGAACCATAGTTGCATTAATTAAATCATCGGTTGTGTTTAAGTCCCCATTTGCCCACTGAGGATACGGAGGAATAACTCCTTCTTCTATATGGGTATTATTATATCTCAATTCTTTCTTTCCACCATATGGCCATGGAGTAGCCCAGTCATCAACAGACCAAAATCTAACAGTGTAATTTTTTCCAGCTGCAGGTGTATGAGATATGATTTCTGAAATATTTCTTCCCCAATAGTGTCTATGAAAATCCCACCAGTCATCTCTATCATAGTGGTATTCATCATCATATTCATTTAATTTCATATTACTTTGGTGTATAGTATATTCCACGTTATCATCCACTACAACTTCCACAGTCCAATTATTAATTACTTCAACTTGAGTAAGATCATGTATAACTGAAGGGAATTGCTTTCCAATAAATGTAAAATTACCCCAATTTGGAGCCAATGGAGATTCTCCAAGCCATTCTTTATTTGCTGCAATAGCTACCATAATAGGATCTTCATCTGCATGATACATTTGTGAGATTATTTCACCCGTTGTTAATTCTAGTGTATGACCATAACTGGAAGTAAATGTTAAATCCCAGCCGAAAGGAATATTGCATTTTTCTAAAATATCTAATAAATCTACACCAGTAATGTAAAATCCGGAGGCAGGATCGAGAAATGTGTAAGGATATATAATATCTTTGTATTCATTAATTCCAGGGCCTCCTGCGGCTTGTTCTTCTATAGCTAAGTCAACACCATCTAGTATATCTTTCAAGGTTACTTTTATAGAACCTCCAGTTTGATTGTAAATCATAAAATAAGATGCATTCGGTGCAGAATTCCAGTCATCTGGTAAGCCAAATAGATTTGTGGGTCCTTCTGAAGGCGGACCAAAAATTTTAGGTCCTGCAATTATTAAATACCCTAATCCTCCAGATATGCCGACTATACCTATAAGCAAAATACCAATTAAAGTATCTTTTTTATCCATTTTTTTTTGATTTTATGTTTTATTTACGATAGGTCTACCTGAACATATCGATATTATAATAGTAAATTCTTCAATATTAAAAAAGTTTTACTCACAAATCTGAAGATTTACTATTCTTAAAAAAAAAAGATAAAATAAAAATTCTAATTTTAAATAATTTTAATTTTTATCCCTTTATCTTTCTTGCTCCCTAATTTTGAACTTTTTGAAGAATATCTCTTGCCCAATTTGCCGCTCTTTCTTTAGAACTTTCAGAACTTCGCTGTTTTGGAGCTTTAAAACGAATCTCCCCTAATATGTTGGTCTTTTTCAGAGCTTTTTTAAACTTATTCATAGCTCTTACTCCATCTCCATCACTACATGTCCAGAGTGCTACGTCTTTTCCTGAAAGATCAAACTTTGATAAAAAAGAATGGATAGGTGGAGTATATGTCCATGCCCATACAGGAGTTCCTAAAATTATCAGATCATATTCAAGAGGGTTTGTATCAAAAGGTTTTAATTTTGGCTTTATTTTCATTGTTGCTTGATAACCACCCCAAAAGTATTTCGACCCTCCATCAGCATCTAGTTCTTTCACTGGCTTTAGCTCAAGAATATCTGAGTTTATTGACTCTGCTATCGCTTCAGCAATCAATTTTGTGTTTCCCGTGAGAGAGTAGTAAACGACTAAAACTTTTTTCATTATTTTTATACATCTTTTTTTATTATTACCTTAGTTATATAGTTATAATTTAACATTCTTCAATTATTTGATGATTTTCTAAAATATCCCTTTAATTTTTATAAAAAAAAAAATTGTGTTGAATCTATTAAGATTAAATATAATTAGCTAGAATGAATATAATTTCATTCTAGCATAATTATACAAAATATGAATATTGGTTAGAGTGATTTCAACAAACATGAATCTTAGAACTA
>JAEOTV010000170.1 GCA_016839635.1 Promethearchaeota archaeon
ATCTTAGCAGGCTCTAATAAAAAGATATTAGAAGCACAAGAAATGAGAGGGAAGAAAATTACTTCTTATTTGCTAAAATTAAAGGCTCACGCTTTTATTATGGGTAAGAGTATTGTAATGAATATGGAGAGAAGTGAAAAATTGTATGAAAGTCTTAAAATGAGAGGATTTTCAGGAAAAATTACATTTGCTCCAAAAAAATTCAAATTTATTGATTTAGGATTATTAACTTTATTTTCATTAATGATTATTAGTTTTATTTTTATTATTAACTTAGAATCAATTTACCAAGGTGTATTTGCATTAATTTTGCCGTAGAAGTTGAAAATTTAAATTTTAGTTATAATTCAGGATTTAAAATTCAAAATATATCTTTTAAGCTAGAGGAAAAAACCATTTGTGGATTAACTGGAAATAATGGTTCAGGAAAAACAACTTTATTAAGATTACTAGTTGGATTACTAAAACCTAAATCGGGAAAAGTAATAATATTTGGTAAAACACTTACAAGAAAGAAACAAGAATTATGGGAGATTAGGAAATCAATTGGTTTTTTATTTCAAAATCCTGATAATCAATTATTTGCTCCTACTATTGAAGAAGATATCAGTTTTGGAGCAAGGAATTTAAAACTTGATGAGGAAGAAGTTAATAGAAGAGTTAATTGGGCTTTAGAAGCAGTAGGTTTAGCAGACTTTAGAAATTATTCTCCATTTAATCTTTCTTGGGGTCAAAGAAAAAGAGCAGCTTTAGCTGGTTTATTGGTAATGAAACCAAAATTGTTGATTTTAGATGAACCTTTTGCAAATCTAGATTTTAAATCAATTTATAATCATCTTAAAATTTTAGAAAAGTTAAGAAAAGAAAATGAGATAACAATACTCTTTACGTCTCATAACTTGTTCTTTGTTGAACATTGGGCAAAATCTATGTTATTTTTAGATGAAGGGAAAATTATTTTTGAGGGTCACCCCCTTATAGGACTAGGAGATTCAAAAGTTAAAGACTTACTTGGATCCTATGATAACATTCTTTCATTTATACAAAAGAGTGAATTGTAAATTGAACTCACCATTTTCTAATAAATAAATTTTAAATTATCTAAATTTATACTATAATAAAACTTAGTCTAATAGTCTTATGCACCTCGTCCTTACTTACTTCCATCAAATTAAAGGTCCAAGTGTTCTGATGTCATATCCTAATGAAATACTTGAGGAAGACATAATAAATAGACTTTTGAAGTTTTTCGATTTAGAAATCGATGAAACATTCTTTGAAATAGTTCTCATCACAAAAAAAAAGAAGATTATCAATTTTAATTTCGAGATCCCTTCTGAATGGGCACGAGGGAAAAAAGAATTTGTCATGCTCTCGTTAATAATGAAAAGAGAATATGAAAGTGAAAGCGTTTATGCATTTATAGTCGATAGTTCATACAAGATCCTAAAAACAGAAAATGTCTATAAAGGTTTTTATAAAAATGATGATTTCCGTGACGAATCAGATATTGAAATCGACATTACCTATGAACAAATAAAAAACATCCTTTTTAATTGCTTAACTAATCTAATAGCTCGAATTGAGGATAAGATTATGGGAGTAAATAAAAAAGATCCTTTTCCTTTTTCATGAATAAATACATCAGTTTAATTTTTTTTGAATTGGTGTAAAAGGACAGAATTAAATAATTCTACTATTATACTACTATTATTAAAAATTCTAAAAAGTTAATATTTTTTGATCTCACTACTATTATTCTACTTCTAACAAAATCCCTACTACAAAGATTTAAATATATGATCAGTTTATAGTAGTAACAGTGATTAACATGACAAGAAAATCTAATATAAATAAATATGAACGTATCATTGAACGTCTTGCAAATGGTGAAAAACAATCTTCGATAGTAATAGCAGAAAAATGTTCCTATGGTACGATTTCAGCAGCAAAACAGTGGGATAAGAATGGAAGACCTAGTATGATTACTACTACAAGGAACACATCA
>JAEOTV010000171.1 GCA_016839635.1 Promethearchaeota archaeon
AATCAATCGAGCTTTTTGAACCCCGGATCTCAGGTTTTTACTTTCTCGGACAATTTTATTTTATGTATGTCCGATGGTCATTTATAATACCTGCGCTTGTTGACCAAGCACGTAAACCTTGTTAACCAAGCTAAGCAAATGGCCCAAATAAATTGAAATTTGAAATAATTATAATCTAATTAAATCAGAAAAAAGATAAAAATTTTTTTATTGGTGTAATCTGTTATATTTATAATTGAAATTATAAAATGAGACTTTTGTTAATTACAAAAAATTATTGAAGAAGTTGATACACAATGGCTGAAATGTTAACAGATCTCCTTCAGAATATTTACAAAAGAATAGCACAATTAGGCCAAGCAATACAAGAGCTAAAGACATCCCTCGATGGTCTTAATCAAAATATTGAAGAAAAAATTACCAATTTAACCTTAAAATTAGAGGAATTTTCTAGCGAGATAAACGTTACTCAAACTAAACATATTGATGTTGTTAAGGAAATTGGTGCAGGAACAACTACTGAATTAAAAATAATTCAAGAAGGTTTAGGTTTAGATGCTCTTAAAAATCTAATCAAGAAACTTGAGGATTTTGCCAAGCTTTCTGAAGGTGTGCTCAATCAGGATACTGTAAATTTATTATTATCAGAAGCGATTGATTCTGTTAAAAACCTTAAAGAATCTATTAAAGAAGAAGAGGTAGTAGAATAAAAATATTAAAAAAAAAAAGGTGTCCGTATGGCAGAACAATTACTTGAACAGATGATTCAAAAAATAAATCAGATTATGGCTTCTTTAGACGGAACAATAGCTCAGATTAACCAAATGAGGGGTGCAATCAATCAAGTGAGTCAAAGTTTTTCTGAACAAACAGTAGCTATGACAGAAAACATTAGATTAATAGTAGAAGTCTTAAAACAATTCCGAGTTCAATCTACAAAAAGTCTTACTGATCTTTCTGATGATTTTAATCAAAAAATAAAAGAACTTTGGGATAAGAAATCTATAGAAGTGATAGCTGAAGAAGAAAAGAAAGCTATTGATATTATAAAACAAGCATCTAAAGCAGTAACTGATAATCTTTATTTTGCTCAATTGTTGAATATAATTCAAAGTATAAGAGAAGAAACTAATAGGATAATTAGTGCCAGTCAATAATAAATTTTTAATTTTTTTAAAATTAGTCTTAATTTAGCTTAAAAATATAAATTTTAAAGGTGCATAATTTTAAATGCCTGCAGGCTGTTTCGTTATATTACTTCCCACTGATTCAGATTACAAAATTTTGGGACATTATTTTAAAGAGGGTACATCTGCTTTTAAAATTACAAATGATTTATTTCTAAGATTAAACCTCGATCATTCAAAAAACGATTATAATTTGCTAAAAACAAAGGATCTTCAAATTTTTTCATATGTTCATAAATTTAAAGGAAAATTAGGTCGGAACGCATCAGGAATTATAATTGGGTTATTACTTAATGAAAATGATAAACCAGATAAATTTCGTTCATCTCTTAAAGAAGCAGCAGAAGCTTTTGAGATTCCAAGTCTCAATATTCTTAAGAAATCAAGAGAAGAATTTGAAATAATATTAAAGGATGTATATTTGGAGCATTTAGAACCATTAATAGATATACTGCAACCTGAAGCATTGAAAAATAGTATTATTAATATTACTAAATTCATGCTTAGTGGTGGGAAAAAAGAAAGAAAAATTACACAAGATCTTTTAGAAATGGTTGAAAATGGAGAACATAACAAAGTTTCAGAATATTACAATACCGCTGAAAGTGCAATGAAGTCTTTAGATTATGAGAAAGCAACAAAATTTTATATAAAAGCTGCAGAAATCGCAGAAAAACTCTTTATAATGGATATTGCAGCTTCTCTTAAAGAAAAAGGTAATTTTTCTCAACAAATTCCTGATCTATCTAAAGAAAGAGAAAGAATCGTACAAGAAGCTAGAAATTCTCTTAGAAATGAGGATTTTCATGCAGCCTACACTGCATATAGAAGAGCAAGTGAGATTTCAAAAAAATTGGTTCAATTTGATAAAGAAGAGGAATATAGATTAAAATCAAAAGCTTTAGAAGATTTTTATAAAATCGATGAAAAATATAGAAAAAATAAATAAACTTCTCTTGCTTTATTTTTTATAAATAATATCCATTAAATTGCTTGTTTTTTTTCTGAAATGGCGGATTTTAATCAAAAATTAATATGCTTACTTACTGATTTTGGCTTAAAAGGTCAACAATATGTAGCAAGTATGAAAGGTGTTATCTTAAAAATTAATCCTAATATAAGAATAATAGACATTACCCACAATGTTAATCCTTTTTCAGCAATTGAAGCATCATATATATTAAAAACCACGTACAAGCACTTTCCTGAAGGAACTATATTTATAATAGTAGTTGATCCTGGAGTCGGAAGCTCTCGAGAAATTTTAGCTTTAAAAACTAAGTCAAAGCATTATATTATTGGACCTAATAATGGAATATTCTCTGGTATTTTTTCGACCAATATAGAAGAGTGTATTGAAATACAAAACGATAAATTCTTTAATAAACCCATTTCAAATACATTTCATGGAAGAGATATAATGGCTCCAGTAGCAGCACATTTAATATCTGGTATTCCGTTAATTACTTTTGGGCCTAACTTTAACCTTAATTATCTAAAAGGAACCCCACTTACATATGATATTGATTTTGAAAAAAAAGTTATTCAATGCTCAATTCAATACATTGACTCTTTTGGAAATGGAACAACTAATATACCAATGGTAAATAATAAAATTCAAAAGAGTAATATTATAATGAACGAAGGTACAGAAATTAGTGTTAAAATTAAGGAAAATATATATAAGGGAACTTTCAATTTGCATTTTGCAAGTGTTCCAGTTGGATCAATCCTATTTCTTGTTGGTTCAACTGGGTTTCTTGAAATTTCAGTTAATCAAGGAAATGCATCTAAAAAATTAGGGTTAAAGGTAGGAGATAATATAACTTTAAAATTATAGAAAGAATTGTTTAAATATGGAAAGAGAAATTTTGGCATGTATTGATAAAGAAAACAAAAAATATTTACAATCTGGCCAAATTTCCAAATATCTTTTTCCGATGGAGAGAGTCGAAGCCCATAAGAAAAAGATAAGTCATTTAATAACGAGGTTCTTTATTTTATCATCGGCTTCAAATGGTTCCCAATTCTATTTAGTACAAAAACGCAGTAAAATTAAAAAAGCATTTCCAGAGTATTTTACAGATTCTTCTTCAGGACATGTAAATTGGGAAAAAAATTTAAATCTAAATAAAATTAAGAATAATGCGCTGAGAGAGCTTGAAGAAGAATTTGGAATTCCTCCAAAAGAAGTCAAGAAAATACTCTTTTATGATTTACTCACAGAAGGTGATGAAATAGCCTACATTTTTTTAGGATTTGTTGAAAATAACATTCCCTTAAATCCAGATGAGAAAGAGTTAGATGTTAGATTTAGTAGATTCTATAATGAAACTGAACTCAAAAAACTGTTAGAAACTGAAAAATATATAGATTATTCAAAAAAAATTTGGGAAAAACTCTTAAATACAAACATTTCTTCACTCTTCGAGAAGAAATCAGAACATGCTATTAGAAACAAAAATAAAATTGCTCTGTTTATTGGGAGATTTCAACCTTTACATCATGGACATATTTATATTATTAACCAGATTTTAAAATCCAATAATGAAATTAAAATTGGAATTGGCAGTTCTCAATTATCCCATACTCTCAATGATCCATTTACATCCGAAGAAAGAAAAAGGTTTCTTAATGCTGCTTTAGAAAAAAGAGACATCTCCTCAAATTCCTATAAAGTATATGATATCCCAGACATTTTTGATGCTAAAAAATGGGTAGATCATGTAAAATCTATTGTTGGACAATTTGATTCAATATATTCAAATAGTGATTGGGTGAGAGAATTATTTTCTAATCAGGGAATTAAAGTTGAGAAGAAAATATCCATTTTTAAAAAAAAATTCAATGGAAATAATATTAGAAATCTAATTTTCAAGGGTAATAAAAAGTGGAGAAACCTTGTACCAATTGAAGTTGCTAATCTTATTGAAAAATTTGATGGAGTTAATAGAATAAAATCATTATATGAAAAAGTGTCAAATATATAATGTCAGACAAAACCTTAGAAATCGATGGATCCTTTGGTGAAGGTGGGGGAGCTATACTTCGATTAGGAGCAGGTTTTTCAATATTATTAGAACGCCCAATTCGAATTAAAAACATAAGAGCGAATAGGACTAAACCAGGATTAAGATTACAACATCTAATGAGTTTACGAACTCTAGCAGAATTAACAAATAGTGATTTATCAGAATGCCAGGTTGGAACAAAACAGATAACATTAAATCCTAAGCGGTCAGTAAAAAGTAATATTGAAGTAAAAATTGCTACTGCAGGTAATATTGGTTTATTTCTTCAACCTATTCAGATTGCATGTTTGAATCTTAAAAAACCAGAAAAAATTGAAATATTTATTAACGGTGGTGGAACATTTGGAAAATATTCTCCAAGCCTTAATTATCTTCGACAAATTACTTATAAAATTTTTAGAAGTCATGGTTTTAATATCGATGTTGATATTCAAAAGCATGGGTTTTATCCTAAAGGGGGTGCTATTGTAAAATGTACTATTTATCCTCCTAAAAGTAATATTAAATCGCTTAATTTGACTGAATTAGGAAATATTAGTCTGATCGAAGGTGAAATAATCTCTACCAATCATTTAATTAGTAAAAAAGTGTGTGAAAGAATAAAAAAATCTGCAACCCTACGAATAAACAAACAATTAGGACTTGATGTTAAAATTAATTTTAAATATGTAAACTCTCTAAGTCCAGGGGTAGGCCTTACGTTATGGGCATATTCCGATACAAATGCTTTAATTTCTTCTGGAACGATATTAGGAGAACGAAATATTACTTCTGAAGATCTAGGCATAATAGCAGCGGATAAAATTATAACATATATTAAAAATAAAATTCCCGTTGATAATTATCTTAGTGATCAATTAATTCCTTTTATGGGTTTTATTAAAGAACCTTCAAGCATAAAAGTTCTCGAAGTAACAAACCACACCAAAACAAATCTAGAATTGGTTAAATTATTTTTAAAAAGAAATTATAAGGTTAAAAATGAAAAAACTCACTTCATAATAGAATTTTCTTAATTAATAAATAATTCTTATAATTAGAAAGATTTTATCAATAATTTATCTGAAGATTAGAAGAAATTTTTATAAGATTATTTTATTATATGTTTATTATAAAAATTATTATAATAATCATATAAGAATGTCTCAGACAGTTGCCGCATTTCAGCGGTGTCCTAGATGTGGAAATGAGAATACAGCTGATAGTTATGCATGTAATTTCTGTGGTTTTAGATTAAAAATAGAAAGAATCGAAACAATTAGGTTTTTTAGAAGATATGAAGCAGAATGGACTTCTCCTTACCGTTGGTATGTGAAGATTTTTTATCTTTTTGTGAATGCTCCAAAAGCCTTTCATGATATTAATCATAAAAGAAGTAAAGCTCCTGGATGGTTAATTTTGCTATTTTGCTCTTTATTATATGGATTAATGGGCCTAGCATTCTATTCACATATTAATATCACAGTGATTCCACCTTATTCTATTGGAGATTTTCTATATGGTTTAAGTTTTTTCGCATCTTTTGTTTTCTTTGGTTTTTGTTTTCAACTAGTTTTCTTTGGTTTTTTAATATGGTTATTTAGTAAGGGAGCTAATTATGCCGTTGGATTCACAGATAAATTAGAAAAACGCTTTGGAGGATTAAAAGATGAAAGAGAAAAATATTCAGAAACCGAAGTAAGTCCTTTTAGTATATATAAAGGTGGCACTATGTTACAATTAGAAGGAGCATATAAATTCAGAATGATGTTATGTGCTTTTTCTCCTTTTTTAGTAATTAATGCAATTAAGATTTTAGTTGTCCTTTTTGGGTTTCCAACTGTGGATGATATCAATATTGATCAAATATTTAATAATCCAACATGGGCAGCTTTAGACATAATCGACGCATTAACTATAGCTACATGGGTACCTATTCTAATGACTCTCGCCATAAGAGAATTAAGTAATTCTTCAACCACCCGTGTATTAATCCCTAACATAATTATTGGAGTTATAGTAGCTATTTTATTCTACTTTCTACGTCCAACATTATTTGGTTAAATTTATTAGCTCTCAATCCAAACGTAATATAAAAATTCTGATTTTTTTTAATTATTTAATTGTAACATGACAGAAGATTATAATAATCCTGATGCTGAATCAAAAATTGAATCTGAGCTATTTGCATTAGTCAAATCAATAACAAATTTAAATAATAAATATCAAAGAGGTATAGTTAACCAAAATTTCTTTAAAAAAGCATTAAAATCAACTATGAATAACTTATTAAATTTAAATTTTATTTTAAAAGAAAAGAAAATTCAACTGTCTGATCTCCTTAATAGAATGGATTTAACTCAAGAATATAACTCCGCTATAGATATCATAAATCGAGTTTCATCCCTAAATATATCAGACAACAGTATTACTTCAAAAAATCGCACTTTTTTAGAATTGCCCGGGATTACTTCTGAAATAACCACTTCTTTCATAACTCTCATGGATGCGTTAACTTTAGAAGGTTTAACAAAAAACGACCTAATTTTTAATTTATTTGAAGAGTTGACTTATAATTTGGGTAAGTTTCCTGGATTAGATGATTTACTTTCTAGGGTTAAATCTGTTCAAACAAATGCCCAAAATCAAGACGATCAAATATCTTCTAATGCACAATTAAGAGAAAAATTAATAGAAGATTTATATCAAATATTTAAAGAATTTCAAAACAAATTAAGTCTATAATCCTAGGTAAAATAATAAAATTAATATTTTTTCGGTAATTTAATTTTATATACTTTAATTATTATCTCTCAAACAGAAAAACAAAAGGTAATTAAAATTCCACGCCCAGGTTTACGGTCCAAATCTCAAGCAAGAAAATCTATCAGCACACCAGGGAACAGAAATGTTACCCATTATTGGAGAAAAAAACCCACAAGAGCAAAGTGTGCAATATGCAAAAGACCGCTCCAATCTATTCCAAGATTACGACCTTCTAAAATGACTAAAACTCAAACTACCGCAAGAAGGGCAAATAGAATGGAAAGTGGAAGATATTGTGCAAAATGTCTTCAAACATTAATAAAAGAGACAGTTTGGAGCCAAAAAGCATCATAATTTGTAAGCAAAATTATTTATTTTTAGAAGAAAAATCATTTATATTTCCTTTACTAGTTGAAATAGATTTAATTTCAGAATATTAGAATAATATGATAATAACAATTTCAGGACTCCACGGTACTGGCAAATCTACTATAGCAAAATTAATTGCTGAAAAACTTAAAATCCAATATTATAGTACTGGTCAAATTTTTAGAGATCTAGCATTAGAAATGAATATGACATTAGAAAAATTCACTAAGTTTGTAGAAAAAAATCCTGATATTGACAAAAAATTAGATAATAAAATAATCGAAATTGCCCAAAAAGGAAATATTATTATTGACAGTCAACTTAGTGGGTATATCCTCAAGTCTATAGCAGATTTCAAAATATTATTAACTTGTTCTCTAGAAACTAGAGTTAAAAGAATATCAGAGAGAGATAAAAGTAGATATGAAGAAAAGTTAAAAGAGACTACGCTAAGAGAAAAATCGGAATTAGAACGGTTTAAACATCTTTATGATATAGATTTAGAAGATCAAAAGGAATTAAATCAGATATATGACCTTATTATAAATACAGAAAACCTTTCAGTTGAAGAAATTTTAGAAAAAATTCTGGCTTTCATAGAAAAAGAATAATTCTTATTTTTCATCAAAAAAATCGAAAAAATTTTATGTTTATATTGATTTTTAAAATTACTAAAAATTTCATATGATTACTGGATATATTAAACATCCAGTAACTAAGAAATAATTTAAAATAATTTGGTGACAAATTATATGAGCGTTTATGATATTGGAAGATTATGCGTAAAAACAATGGGAAGAGAAGCAGGACATTACTGTGTTATTGTTGATATAATTGATAAAAATTACTTGCTTGTTGATGGATTAAAGGTTCGAAGAAGAAGGGTAAATTTTAACCACATCGTACCAATTGCAGAAACAATTGAAATTAAAAAAGGAGCTAAACATGAAGAAGTCGAAACTGCAATTAAAAAAGCTAAATTAGAGAAGCAAATGAATGAAGTTGTGTCTATTCCAATAAAATAGTTTTTATGATTAAAATCCTAAATAATCTTTTTACTTCTTTTTATTTTTATATGCAACGGTTGCCTAGCCCGGTACGGCGCTGGCTTGGAGTGGAAGTTATCCCAGAAAGCCAGTGTGTGAATGCACTCGGGGGTTCAATGTATAAGAAAATACTTCTTATATGAATAAATCCCTCCCGTTGCGTATTTTCCTTTGTTTAAACTTGTTTCCCTAGACCTCTGGAAATTCTAAACCTTTTGCTTTTTGACCAGCAAACATTCCTCCCATACCTCCTGAAGCTTGACTTTGAAGTTTGAGGAGCCTTTGAACGAGTGTGTTAAGTCCCAATGAACAAAGAAAATACCAAGCTGTGAAATTTATAAAAATATTACCAACTGAGATGAAGGCACCTATTAAGGGAACATCATTAGCATTCATAGGAGACATTGCTACAGGTTTACCAGCAAACAGTGTATTTACAATACCAAAGATAATTATCATTGGAAGAAATGTAATGCATGTTGGTTTCATTCTTTGTAAAGACATTCTTTGCTGTGATTGTTTAAACATAGCTTGTTTGCGTTCCCATCGTTTTCGGGCCTTTCTATAGCGTTCAGGGTCAACTTCCGCTAATTCAATTATCTTTTCTTTTTCCTCTTCATGAGCTTTAATTTGTAGTTGTTTACGGTTCATTTCCTCAGTGTCAACTAATAACTTTGTTAAGGCAGCACTAATTAATGCTGTGGTCATTGCTATGAGTAGAACGAAAATCATTGAAAAAGGAGGAGTACTAATAAAATCTAAAAAGGCATTTTGAAAGGTTAATAACAACATCTTTATATTTATTTATCTTGAAATTATTTTAAAGTTTTCATTTAATATTCTTTTTAAAATTTTTACTTGAGGGTTTTAATATTAGAGGATTATAATTCTATTACCAAAAATTATAAAAAAAAAAAAGAATAAATAATTATGTCTTATAGTTTTCTTTAATATTTCATTGCTATTAGTTGATCAATACGCAAAAACTGACCAATACAATACCACATGGAAACATAAACTTTATCGATGTACCTTGAACTATCAATGTTACACTCATAATACCCATCCCCTACATTTAGTAATAAAACTTTAGGATTCCCAGTAGTGTAATACACCTTCAAACTTACAACCCAAAGGTATGGCCACGTTGCAGTGTCTGTAAAATCGAAAATAAGATATTCACATTTTTCTTGTGGAAAATAAAAATATATACCCAGAGCAATGGAATTTTGTTGAAAGCTCATCTTTATATCATTGTTTGTATAAACGTCGCTAAGAACTCCAGATGTATGGTATCCATAATATACATTAAACGAAGTTGGATATACTTCAGGTTCTGGAGGTTCATCTGCTAAAGCAGTTGTCGCGAAGTAGGGGATCATGCATAATGACAGTATTCCTAGCACGATTTTTGTCCTTTTTGATATCATTTTTTGTCTTTCACTCATTTTTATAGTTAAAGTTAAATTGAATTTCAAACTGAATTAAGATGGAATTATATTTAAACTTGAGTATGAAGACTTTATTGAAGAGAAGATTCAATTTAAGAGATTTATTATGTAATTAATGAAATTTATTATTTTATTTTGAATAATCAGGAATACTTTTTATAGAATTTATAATATAATGAGTAAAATTTAAAACTAAGAGTTGTGCTTTTATGTCATTATAATTCGAATGTATTTCTAGTTTTATATCATAACTATGTGATTAATATGGTATCTGAAAATTATTTGTCTAATAAAAAGAGAGTAAAAATGTCTTTTTCAACATCAGATGCTTTAACAGATTGGATCAAGAGATATGTAAATAAAAAGAAGAGAGAAAATCCAAATGATAGACGATATAATAGTATTTCATCTTTTATCCAATATTCTTTAGAAAAATTAATGCAATTATTTGAAAAGGGGAAAAATCTGAATGATTTTGATAAAGTTATTGATGAAGATATAGAAAATTTTTACGAGCAAATAACCTTTAAAGCGTTACTACCTCATATTGAAGCTTCTGTTGAAATGAATAAACATATTCCTCTCAAAAACCAAATTCTTTTATCATTGAGAGGATCATTTCCATTCAACCTTAAAAAATCGAAAATGATTTTAACTGTTTTTATTATAAAATGCTAAATAAAAAAAAATATAATTAAAAGAAATGGTAAAAACATGCTTTTATTTACATTATATTTATAGGATTATATATGACTTGGACTTTCACTAATCCATTCCCAGCATTGCCCTTAGCCCCGGATATTGTTGTGCTGCTAACTCTTTACTTATAGTTTCAGCATAATTATGGATGATCCCTATTGCTATAAGAAGACCCGTGCCAGAAGTCAACGCTCCTAAAGTATCTGCACTAAAACTCAATACAGCAATAATTATACCGTTCAATATGACAAGCGTGGGGATATATCTTTTAAGAATTCTTTCAATTATTTTTGCAGAGCTTCTAAATCCAGGGACTTGCATTTTTGAGTCTATTATTTGTTGAGCTATATCACGCGGTGCAAGTCCTGAGACCTCAACCCAGACACGGCCGAGCATCACACATAGAAATATAAATATCACTAAATAGATAAGTCCTCTTAGAGGATTTGATAAAAAATCATACAATCCTGTTGGTGGAGTGAGTAAATAAATTAATCCCCACTCTGGAACAAGCTGAATGCCTTGAGTTGCTCCGCCTTCAACCTCTCTAAATCTTCCTATTAAATCAATCCAGAAATCGGGGATCAATCCACCCATACTTTCACGCAACCCAGAATTCGGTCCAGCAAATAATTGACCAAAGAATAGTATATTTGCATACAATGCATTAACCAAAATAACAGGAATGTTGGAGACATAAAGCAATTTCATTGGATATTTGCTTTTAAAGCCTCGACTACCCCGATATGCTAGTGGTATTTCTACACGCGTTGATTCGAACCAAATTACTATAAGAAATATCGCTATAGTTGTTATGATACCTAACAAGGACGGAAAACTACTACCTTCGCCGAAAGTCCGTTGAAATAATGAGCTCAATTGTCCCCAGTTATCAGGATTACCATCAAACAATACTTGAAAGAAAGCTATAACAATTCCTCTAGCTAAACCATCTCCTCCATCTACCACAGCAGGGGTATTAATTAAGCTAAAGCAATTCCAAAAGATTTGGCCAGCTACACCTGCAGCTATGAATAATGATACACCACTTCCAAGCCCCCAACCCTTCTGGAGGACTTCATCTAGTAATATAATGATAATTCCTGCGAATAATAATTGAAAAAACACAAAGAATCCTTCCGCTAGAGGTAAATCTCCAAAAGCTCCACCCAAAATATAAGCTGTAGCATTAAAGATTGTCAAGAATATGGCTAGAACTTTTTGAGCTCCACTAAACATTGCTCTATCATATGGATCTGCCATATTCACATTGATTATTCGGGAACCAAGAAGTAATTGCATAATAAGACCTGCGGTGACTATTGGCCCTATACCTAATTCTGTTAACATTCCCCTCTGACTGGCAAGGATAACTCTTAACCAATAAAAATAATCTGTTGATTGTTCGATATTTATTCCATATAGAGGAATATTACTCATAATTAAGTAAATTATCAAGACAATTGCAGTCCAGATAAATTTCTCTTTAAATGCAACTTCCCTTTGAGGCTGTTTAATTTCCGGCATTACCTTTACAAACGGAGTGAAGAATTTTAGGAACTTTCCAGCCATTTTTAATCAGAAATATTAATCTTTTCGATTATTTTTTTTAAATCTTCTTGAAATTTTTTCAAATTCTAAAATTTCAAATGTAATTTAAAAAAAAACAGATTTTTAAAAAAAGTTTGCTATTCAGAAAGGCATTTAATTGGAATATGTCAAAAAAGTAAATAAAAAAATTAATATGTACTTTAGGTTGAAAACCTAAATTAAAATATGAAAATGATTTTCTTGATTAAGATAAACCTCATTAATAATCAGCTTCATAAAGATTAACGATCTAATTATATTGGTTAAAATAATGAGCCAATCCCCGTAGGTTCCTCTTCTTCTTTTTCTTCCTCTTTTTTCTTTTTTACTTCTTTTTTCTTTTCCTTTGAAGCTCCTGTTGGAGCCGCAGCTACAGGTATTACGCTTGCAGATTTTATAATATCCTCAATCTTTGTTCCTTTTAAACCAGCAATTAGTTTAGTAATTTCTGTTTTATCCACATTCGCACCTGCGGCAGTTAATACTTTTTCTACGTTTGCTTCGGTAATTTTACCTCCAGCTTTATGGAGTAATAAAGCTGCATAAATACTTTCCATATTATCTAACCTCTTTTTTATTTTTTTATCATTATATTTGTAATTTTATTATATATTTTAAAAAAAATCTTAAATATTTATCCAAATAATCCACCAATTCCCACATCCTCTTCTTCTACTTTCTCTTCGGGTTCTTTTTCTTCGTCTTTGGGGGGTTCTTCCTTTATAGGAACTGCAATTCCTTCACCGAAAATGATAGAATTTAATAAATTTGCTTCAGAAGCAGCTTTACGAACATAATCTTCTGACATATCTTCCAAGAAGAAGGGCATCTCGAATAAAATTGATAAAGCTTGTCTATAGGCCATAGCAAAATCTTGTTGAAATTGTTCTGTATCCATATACAAGATCTCTTCAGGTATAATTTCGCCATCGCTCCAAGCAAAGTGAATTGTAATCAAGGATTCTATTGGGGTAATTCCTAATTTTTTCAACACTGCAGCCTGTTTAACATCTACTACATCACCAGCTTTATGTGTTCTTGTATCTTCTCGAATGTGTATAGTATCATTCATTATTCTTGTAGGTAATCGTAAAGTCATGTTCAGTTCACTTATAACTTGTCCCGTTGGTAAACCAGTGTCTCCAGCAGGAACCCAGATATCTACGGGTGTGACTTCATTAGGTTTAGCAGGAACCATCCACTCATTTTCTAGAAAGAGTTTCTTTAATTCAAATATATCAAGATTAGTAAAAACTAGACTAGATTGTCCTGGGATATGATCTGCTAATTGATCTAAATTTTTCTTTTTAGCTTGACTTTTATATTGTTCTATTGCACGGAGCTGAAGTGATTTTCTAGACATTCTGAATACTGCTTTTCCTCTTAAAATTTTCCGCATAGTTTGAATTTGCATATCATTAATGTGAGCAACTTCAATAACAACAACATTTTTGTAGTTCTTAAATAAATCAATTAAATGATTTATTTCCTCAATTTTCCATTGTGGTATAGGTTTATTTTTGATCATTAGTTCACACCTCGATAGTTTTTAGAAACTCCTCTGTTATTTTAACAGGAGTTCCCATAGTTGACTTAAGATACATCGATTTAAAATTATTGAACCTATGAGGCATTTGATCTGCAATGAAATACACTACAGTCTTCATATTTTCAAATAATTCATCTATACTCATAGATTTTTTACCAATCTTAGCGAAAATAATAGGTTGTTTTTTCATTTGAATTCTAATGATTTTTTTATATCGTTCATGCGCTGCTTTTAAATCTTCTGGACTAGAGATAATACCATATCCTGTAGGGAAAGGTTTTGGCATTTTACCAACAGGTCCAAGAAATCTTGCTAAATATCGAGCAACATCTCTCATCATTTTGTCTTCTACAACGAAAAAATCATATTTTTTAGCAAATTTTTTCTTATATTTTTTCTCTTCATTATTCATTTTAACTAAACCATCTGAATCAATAGTATCAACCCCTAGTTTTTTTGCTTCTAGCAATATCTCATCAGATGCAATCACACATATATTTGGATTATCGTTCGTAATAATATCATTAGATAAGATAATTTCTTTATCAATTCGGTTTTTAGGATCGTTTAGGTTAACATCTTTAATATTTATAATAAGATCAATAGCTTCATCAAATTTTCTTACCTTATCTTTAAATCCTTCTTTTTTTATTACTGAGAAATCAATAGCAGCGTTTAATGATCTTTTTAACAATTTATCATCTACTTTCAAATTCTATTATTCACCTCTTATTTTATCGTCATATTCTCCATTTTCAATTCGTTTTTGGATAACCCTAGGATCTTCTCCTTCTACAGTTAATCCTACTGATAATGCTGTTCCTAACACTGTTTTTACAGCTGCTTTATACGTTTTATCTAAAAACTTCTCTCTTTTACCATCAACTACATTCTGAATTTGGTCAAGCGTCAAATTCCCAATTTTTTTTTCTGAAGTTGCAGAAGTTCCCTTTTCAGCACCAACTTCTTTAAGTAGTAATGATGCTGTAGAAGGGGTTTCGATGAAAATTTCAAACTGTTTTGTTTCTGGATCACATTCAATTCTAACAGGGACAGTTAATCCCTTAAAGACAGTCGTTTGCTTGTTGATCTCGTCTACTACATCCTTTATGTATGCATCGGAAATCGAACTAATTTCCGTTTATGCCAGTAGGTCCAACAGCAGGGCCTATAGGTGGTCCGCCTGACGCACTTCCACCAGTGACGAGAGCTTTTACAATAATCCTTCCTTTTTCACTCACATAATCTCACTATTTTATTATATTTTTCCACAAATATTCTAAAGGCTAAGAACGCGAAATTATACTTTTACTTAATTCAATACTTTTTATATTGAAACCGCTTTATTTTGCGTCCTAAGTTTTTTAGAATTATTTTTTCAACTTAGTGAATTTTAAAATGAGTTAAACCAAATAAATTTTATGAAATCACTGCAAAAGATCAAACTAAAACCAAATATTTCTTACCCCTTCTTCCAATAATTCTTTTACTATTTCTCTTACTTTCCGGGGATTAATTTTGTTGTTAGTATGTTTTTTCATCAATGGAATAGTTTTCTCAATTCCTATTTATTGATATTAAAATTGATTAAAATCTACAACAAAGTCTTCTTCCATGGTCAAGATTACATTTAAAGTATTCTTCAGACAAAATTTCTATAACTAGATCATAATCTAAATTTACTTCTTTAGAGATATCCTCAATTTCGATCCCAGGAATTGAGATTAATTCACAAATCCTTTTCTTAACTTCTTCGCTAACTTCCATACTCATTAATATTATATATTAGTATTTAATAATGAATTTTAAGTTGTAAATTTAATCATTTCGTCAATAATTTTATAATTAGGTAGAATTAAATCAGCAGCTCCTGTTTCAGCAGCGACTTTTGGCATTCCGTATAACACACTTGTATCCTTGGATTCTGCAATTGTCTTTCCTCCTTTAAATTTAATCGCTCTTAATCCTTCAACGCCATCTGCTCCCATTCCTGTCAATAAAACACCCATTGCACAAGATCCATATATTCTTGCTGTTGAATAAAATAATACATCTACTGAGGGCCTACAAAAATTAACTAGTTCACCTTCATAAGTTCTAACGCAAGGTTTGTTATTTTTAACGGTAACCTGCATGTGTTTATCTCCCGGTGAAAGATAAATTGTTCCAGGTTTTATTTCCTCATTATTCATTGCTATTTTTACGTTGAGTTTGCATATATTTTTTAAAGATGTGGCAAACTGTCGCATGAAAAGATGGTTCAAATGCTGGACAACTAAAACAGGAGCAGGAAATTCATGAGGAATATCACTTAATATTAATCTCAAAGTTCTTGGTCCACCTACACTGGCACCAATTACTATGATTTTTGTTGGCATATTCGTAATAGTAATTGGAGAAAGGTCTAAAAAATAATCTTCTGATCTATGTTCGCTTGATGATTCTAACTTCTTATTAGAATCGACTTCTGGGGTTACTACTACTTTTTGGGCACGCTGAACAAAAATTTCCTTGGTTAATAGTCTTATCTTGTTATCACTTTTATTGATGCTCCCAATTTCTGCAAAAATTACTTTAGAAATTAATTTATCTTTAATAGTTGGAATTACTTCTTTCCAAATTCCTGTAGGTTTAACAATATAATCATAAGATTTTAGAACAAAAGGAATTTCAAGAGAATTCATGATTTTAGGATCTAAATCCGTCAAAACAATAGTAGTTAGGTTGAATTTTTTAATTATAAGATTAAAAGGTGCTAGCCACTCTTTGTTTTCATAATCAATATCGAGAATTAAAACGTCAGGATTCTTATTTTTTATGCTATTAACAGCTTCTTGTCCATTTCGAGCAATATCAACTACAATTATTTCATTATGAGAAGAAAGCATTTCAGATAATAAAGTTCTGCGATATGCTGATTCAGAAGCTATTAATACACTTTTCGGCATTATCTTTCTCGTTGTCTTCTACTGAAAATAATGAAATTTCTTGTTTATATATATTCTGATAATAAAAATTAAATTAAAATAAAATAATCCAAATAAGTAATAATTATAATTATTCTTCCAGAATAACATTATGAGTGATTTTTCCTATTTTTTCTATCGAAGCTTCTATAAGATCTCCTGGTTGGATTGGTCCTACACCACTCGGAGTTCCCGTTGCTACTATATCACCAGGAATAAATGTTACAAACTTAGAAAGAAAGGCTAGTATCTCTGGTATTTTAAAAATCATATGTTCTGTATTTGATTGCTGACGAACTTCTCCATTTATCTTTAAATCAAGGTTTAAATTATGAGGGTCTACAATTTCAGCACAAGATGCAATACTTGGACCAATTGGACCGAATGTATCAAAATTTTTGCTACGATACCAAGGTAAGTTAATATTTCTATCACTGATCTGCATTTTTCTAGCTGTAATATCAAGAAAAATTGTATAACCTATAATATAATCATAAGCATGTTCAGCTTGAATATTTTTACAAGTTTTAGAAACAATAAACGCTAATTCTACTTCATGATCTACTTGATTATACTCTTGATTATTGTATAGCATTTTCGGGTAAATAATAGGATTCCCGTCAGTTATCAATGTATTTAATGTTTTTACAAAAAATAATGGTTCTTTGGGTATCTTTGATTTCATTTCCTTAGCGTGTTCAATATAATTACGTCCTAAACATATAACTTTTGTTGGGTCAATATTATCATCTCCAAGCTTCATAATCTTCATCTTTCTTGGGTAAAATTAGTAATTTATTTTAAAATATGATCAAACTTTAAAGAAATTTACCTTTCAAATTATTGTAGATTAAATGGATAAATTATTTTATCAAAGAATAAAGAAAATGAATGAAATAAATTCTGACATGAAACAAGAAGAAAAAAGAAGTAAATCTTCTCTTCAAATCAATCTTACAAAAAGGGTTGCAGCAACAGGTATTTTTATTGCAATTGGTGTGGTTCTAGCATTTTTCAATCCCTTTGCTTTTGTTGAAATTTTAGGAGGTCCAAGAATTTTTCCTATGGCTCATTTTATTAATGGAATGACAGGTGTTCTCATAGGTATAAGTTTTGCTTGTACAACATCTTTAGGTATTGCTCTTATTAGATTTCCTTTAGGAATCGGATCTATCCATGCTTTTCATGGAGGTATCTCAGGTGCATTTATCGTGGGAATTACTTCTTACATTTTACGAAAAAAGAAACCTAAGTATGTAGAATATGCTGCCTTAACAGATCCAATTGGTACTGTATTTATCGCAGCAACTATTGCTAATTTTATTTCACCAGTAACGTTATTCTATTGGTGGGGGCTATTTGCTGCGGCAAGCATACCTGGCTCTATCTTGGGCTTTTTAATGTTAAAACTATTAAAGCGCCAAGGAATTTCTTGGAACGATTTCTTTCAAAAATAAAATTTTTATTATGTCATATCAAAATAATTTTAGATTTGAAGATTGTATTGGAAGCCACACAATCTTATATGGTGAAACTGATACAAAAAAGACCTATTACACTGCTAAATTTATCCAATTCCTAATAGAAACAAAAAAATTTAATCCAAAGCAAATATGTATTTTAGATTTTGCCCCACCGAAAGAATCAATTAATAATATTAAAATTGGAGGTAAAATCAAGGATTTCTACGAAAAAAGTAGTATTTGTAATAATATACATTTTGAAGGAGATATTATTCCCCCTCGACTTAATGCCCAAAATAACAACGAGTTATATAGGATAGCTTGTAGCAATTTTAAAAAAACTTTTAAAATATTAAATAAATTTAACATTAATCCCACACAAATATTGATTATTAACGATATATCAATATACCTTCATATAGGGAACAAAAAACTGCTTATTGACTCAATAAGAAAGGCAAATACTTTTTTTGGAAATTCTTATTACGGTTCTTTTATAAAAAGTAATTATTCTACTCATTTTAACTTAAGAGAAAAACGCTTAGTTGAATATTTAATTAGAAAAATGGATTATTCCTATTCTACAGAACAGAAATATTAAAATCTTTTAAGACAAAATAATTTTAACTAATGCTCAATTAAATTATCTACAAAAAAATAAAATTTTTATAGAAAATTATGAAAAAGTTAATATTATTCGGTCCCCCTGGCGCCGGTAAAGGGACTTTCAGTGCACAGATTAAAATAGTAGTACCTGAAATCGTTCATATAAGTACTGGAGATATTTTTCGTGAAAATCTAAAGAATGAAACACCTCTAGGGTTAAAAGCTAAATCATATATGGATAAAGGTGAATTAGTACCTGATGATGTAACCATTGAAATGGTGCGTGATAGGTTAAATAAAGAAGATGTTAAGAAAAATGGATTTATCCTTGATGGATTTCCTCGAACTTTACCTCAAGCAGAAGCATTATCAGATATAACTGAAGTAGATTTGCTCCTATTATTACAAGTTTCTAGAGATATTATATTTAAAAGAATTTTGGGTAGATATGGCTGTAAATCCTGTGGAGAAATCTATAATAAGTATACCCTCCCACCGAAGGTTGAAGGAATATGTGATAAATGTGGTGCTGAAATAAAATTCGAGCAAAGAAGTGATGACAACGAAGAAACTTTAAAAAGTAGATTAGATGCTTATGAAAAAAATGCCAAACCCCTTATCAAATATTATAAGAAAAGAGGAAAGCTGAAAAAAATCGATGCTGCTGATACACTAAGCTATACTGAAGATGATATAAAACAATTTATTGGTTTATAAATTTTCTTTTTATCTTTATTCTAAATCATGAAATTTAATTTATGTATTCCTATTCCAATTAGAGATCCAAGTATACAAGCAGTTCAACCAATAATTGATAAAGCATTAAATACAAAACCTAATCTAATTGAGCTGAGATTTGATTATATTTCCGATTTTAAAAGAATCTCTGTGGAATTCCTAAAAAATCTATTGAAAATTATTTCTCCTCACGCAGCTGTTATTTTTACATTCAGAGATTCATCTGAAGGTGGAGTTATTCAAATACCTCAAAAAGATCGTTTCAAAATTTATAAAATGTTTATTGCTGTTAAACCACATTATATTGACATTGAAATGAAAACAAATAATAAAATATTAGATGAAATAATCAACTTATCTAGTCAAAATGGAGTGAAACTGATTTTCTCTTATCATAATTTTGAAAAAACACTATCTTTTAATGAAGCAACAACTTTAATAGAAAAATTCAATAAAAAATTAATACAAGAATTAACCTTAGATCCAAAAGTGTTTGAAGGAAACATCAATAAAGTGGTTTTTACTGCTCAAAGTTTTGAAGATAATCTAATTCCCTTAAGACTTTGCCGACAATTCTCAAGTTCTAATCAAAGAATTATATCATTCTGTATGGGTCCATTGGGTATTTTTTCCAGAATTAATTGTATCTTTGCTGGGTCTTTCTTAACTTATGCTATCTTAGAAGAAGAGACAGCAAAAGGACAAATTAGTATTAAAATGATGAAAGAAATATATGATTTAATTTTAGACTAACTATATACTCATTATTCATCAAAATAAAAATTATGAAGATTAAAAAAAGTAGATTTGTTAATTTATTATATGGTGGTTTATTTTGCTTTTTTATTTCATATTTATCAACCTCCAGTTCAAATTCCTTTAGTAATCAAACAAATTGCAAATGAAGCATATAAACCAATAATGGAAGCGTTAAGAGATAATCCTCAAGCGAAAATAACTCTTAACATCAATGGAACATTGACAGAACAACTGCACGACTTTGGATACGACGATTTGATCGAAGCAATTGCCATTTTAGCTTCTAAAGGACAGATCGAATTTACGGGCTCTGGAAAATTTCACCCTCTCCTTCCCTTAATCCCTGAACCTGAAGTCAAGCGTCAAATAACTCTAAATAATGATACAAATCGGCACTTTTTTGGCAAAATTTATAATCCTCGCGGATTTTTCCCTCCAGAAATGGCTGTATCTGAAGAAGTGTTTAAAACAGTGAAAAAAGCTGGTTTTGATTGGATTATTATGAGCGGAATTGCTAATACTTTATCAGAATTTCCTACTAACCATATATCTGTACACCCAAATGGACTCAAATTGCTATTTAGAGACGATTATATCTCAATTGATTGTGCTTTTGATAAAATTAACAATGTTGATGCATTTATCAAACGCCTATATTACAAACATACATCTGAGGATTATTACATTATACTAGCTTTGGATGGTGAAACTTTTGGACACCATGTTAAACATGCTATAAACAACTTTTTAATCCCATTGTTTCAAGCAGTTCCACATAGAAATGATATAAAAATCTGTACAGTATCAGAAATGGTAGATAAATTCCCTAAAGGCTTCACTCAAGTTCCACGAGATTCAAGTTGGTCGACAATGCCATATGATATTGCTACTGATGTTCCATTTCCTTTATGGTTCGATCCGCAAAATGAAATACATAGAGAACAACACAGATTTTTTATGTATGCGCTCACAATGATCCATCTCTCTGCTAAATATCGAGATAGTATGGATGATGATAAAAAAAGAATATTTGATATTGCGAGAAACCTTTTAGATCGGGGAATTCATAGCTGTCAGCAATGGTGGGCTTCACAACGCCCTTGGTACTCTCCAGATATGATTTTGCGTGGATTAAATGAAGTATTAATGGCTAGTGTGAACGCAAAACGCAGTATTCCTGAGAATGTTCCAGATATTAAGGAAGCCATGGAACTTATAATGGAAGATATGTTAAAAGCGCAAAACAGAATTGTTTTATCTTTAATATGAAAACTTGAATTAAAAAAATAAGAAAAAAAAAAATTAATCCTTTTTGAAAAGATTACCACAATCTCCACACTTCATGTTTTTTACATAGACTGGTGCACCCTGCTTCAGCGGTAGGCTGAGATAGCTTTACCTATACTGTAATAAAGCACATTATTCCGGTCTGATTCTTCATGAAGCTTGCGTGGATTCTCATTACCACATTGAGGACATTTTACTCGTTTATATTCATTCATAATACCTTAACTCTGTAATAATTATGATGAATATTTAATAGAGTTGACAAATTTAAATTTAGGTTTTTAATCTGGTGTTTATAGCACCCTCTCGAATTAAGTTTCAATCTTAAATTCGCATTTTAAAAATTTACATCTTAAACAAAACGTTTTTATTAGCTAATTTATTGAATGTTAGTAGGTGAATGAAAATTGGCATCAAATACAAAGAAAAGAACATTAATTGAATATCTCGATTTTGTTATAGTAATTCTAAATGTTTTCATTATAATTTTTTCTGTTTTTAAATTTCAAAATAATGTTTCATTGGTTATACTAAATTTGATTTCTATAATCATTCTTTTTGGACAATATTTATATACATCTCTAAGAAGAAATCCCTACTACGTATCATCTGCTTACGGAATTAATCTTTTTGGTATGGCTCTTGCTTTCGGATTATTAACAGTACTTGAGTTTTATAATTCTTTGATATGGCTCGGATTTTTAATAATCGGAAGCGGGGATTTGATTTATGTTATATATATGTTAAAAGGCTCAGGAAGTTCAGCAAGCAGAGTGGCTACGGCGGGTGGACGTGTATGGACTCTTGTAGAACCCGGGACTGATACTCCTTCATATGTACAAGGAGGGAGGGTTGATCGTAAACAAAAAAGAGCAATTCAAAAAAAATATCATATGTCTTGGATAGTACTGATTACATCTATCACACTTTTTATAATTTTCTTAACATATATACTTTAGTGTGTTCTAATTTGCTTTAAATCAATTACAATCTTATCCACTATTTTCTTAACATTCATTTCTGAAGTATCAATTACAAGGTCCGCAGCAGATTCATATAATGGTTGCCTTTTCTTCAAGATTTCCTTAATGTCTTCTAAAAACTCTTCTTTCTCCATTAAGGGTCGAGATTTTTTTCCATTTTTTAAAATTCGACTGTAAATTTCGTCAATAGAGGCATTAAGTAATATTATATGACAATTTGTTCTTAAATTTACAATATTTTTTGGGTTTAGAATAACTCCACCTCCACATGAGATAACAACCTTGTTTAATTTTGAGACTTTTTCATATACAGAAATCTCATATTCTCTAAATTTATCTTCTCCATCTTCAGCAAAAATCTCAGGAATCGATTTACCAAAATCTTGAATTATTAACTGATCTGTTTCTATTAATCTATATTCATTTCCAAGACGTTTCACTAAAGTTTTACCAACAGTCGTTTTTCCTGTTGCCATGAAACCTATAAGAGCAATTGAATCTTTGGGCATATTAACCTAGTTTTAAATTGTTATATATCATTCAACGGTAAATCCGTGTCTTGCGATAGTCCCTTTTTTTAGTTGGAGATAATTACCTGCAATATATGCTGGAAAGTTAAATTCTTCGGGATTTAAAGTTTCATTTTGCACATAATTAGGATCAGAATGCGTAGCAATAACATTACCAAAATAACATATATGTGATCCAAGTTCTACCTTTCTTATTACCTTACATTCCATATTCCATGGAAATTCTTTTATCATCGGAACTTCCACCACTGAAGCTTTCTCTTTAGTTAAATTCAAATGTTTCCATTTATTGACATCTCTTCCCGAACGTGTACCAATATAATCTGTTTCTTTTAATTGTTCAACAGTAGGGTAATTGATTACAAACTCACCATGCTGCTCAATTAACTGATAAGAGTGTCTATTAGGTCGTATAGAAATAGCAATAATAGGTGGATCATGACAAAGCTTTCCTACGTATGCTAATGTTATTAAGTTCGCTTCTTCTTCTTTTCCTACAGAAATAACTGCTACGGGCATAGGAAAAGTAGAGATTTTTGGGCTAAGGGTTATTTTTTTCATCTTAAGCATATAAAATGATTATAAACTAAATAATCTCACTTTTTCCTATAAAACTATTAAATAATAAAGAATTAGTAAATAATCAAAATTCATTGAATGTAATATAAGGTGATTGAAAATTATAATAAAACATCGTGGTTTCGAACCGCAAATTGACTCTTCTGTTTTTATAGCACCAACAGCTACTGTTATAGGAAAGGTATCAATTGGAAAAGATTCAAGGGTGATGTATGGTTCTGTTCTTGATTCAGAGGGCTCAAAGATCGATATTGGTGAATGTTCAATAATATGTGAAAATGCTGTTCTTAGAGCTACCGCTTCCGGAAATCGTGAATATCCTGTAATTATTGGAGATCATGTTTTTATTTCACCACAATCAACTCTCATTGGTTGTAAAGTTGAATCAAATTCATATATAGCTACAGGTGCTACATTATTACAAGGAGCTATTATTCAATCTGGTGCTGCGGTTGCGGTTGGAGCCTTTGTCCATGCAAATACAATCGTACCGGCTAATTCTTTTATTCCTCCAAATAATATTGCTATTGGAGATCCTATCAAAATTTATCGCCCAAAAGATCAAGAAGCATTAGCTAAAGCTATTCAATCAATTGAATTTGCAAAAGTGGCATTTAATATTGATGCTAAATGGGAAAATCGCTTTGAGAGATATAGACAAGCAACACAGGTAAGATCAAAAGAATTTGAAGGTCATTTTGATGACGAGATAATTGATTAAGATAAAAAATCTATGTTATCTAATATGGGAGAACATACTGTCATAACAGCTCGTACAAAAGTATTATGTATAATTGGGTATCCAATTGAACATTCAATGAGTCCAATAATGCATAATGCCATCATCCAAGAACTAAACCTCGATTATATTTATTTAGCTTTCAGTGTTTATCCAGATAACTTGGAAAATGCTGTAAAGGCATTTAAAACTCTCGATATTAAAGGAATCAACGTGACTATCCCTTTCAAACAAGAAATCATTAAATATTTAGATGAAATTGATCTTATGGCACAAAAAATTGGTGCCATAAATACAATAAGAAATGATGAAGGACATTTAATTGGTAGAAATACAGACGCAGAGGGTGGTAAAAGAGCAATAATGAATGCAGGGTATAGTATTTCTGGAAAAAATATATTAGTATTGGGCGCTGGTGGGGCAGCAAGAGCTTTGAGTTATAGTCTAGCTAAAGATGCAAATAAAATTGTTATAGCAAATAGAACAGAAAAGAGAGCAAAAATACTTACTAGTGAATTGAAACAAAGCTTTAGGATAATAGCTGAACCTAAGAAATTTATAAATAATGTCTTAAAAGAAGAAACGAAAAAAGCTGATATATTAATCAATACTACTCCTGTTGGAATGTATCCAAATATTAGTTTATCACCAATATCTGCAGAATTTTTACATAAAGACTTACTTGTTTTTGATTTGGTTTATAATCCATTAGAAACTCAATTAATAAAGGATGCCACTAGAAAAGGATGCAAAACACTAGGTGGTTTAGATATGTTAGTTAATCAAGGCGCTTCTGCATTTGAGTGGTGGACAAATAAAAAACCAAATGTAAATTTAATGAAGAAGAAAATTATCGAATTTCTCAAAGAGAAAGATTAATTAGTCTTAAAAATTAAAAAAGAATAAAAATTTATAAATAATTATTGGATTGAAGTTCCACAAAGTGCACAAAATTTGGCATTTGCACTACTATCTAGCTCAGATCCACAATTATAACAAAATTCTGATTTTTCTTCAACCTGCTTTGATTCTACAATAACTTTTTGATTCTGTGGAGGAGTTGGAGAACTCACCAATTGATAATTTGAACCCTGTTGAGTTTCTTCCTTCTTTTCATAACAAATTGAATCACAGTGAATACAACGTGGCTTTTGTGATTTATCTAAGTAAACTGCAACATAAATTAATAATCCAATACCACCTGTGAATATCGCTAAAATAATTGCTAAACCAATGTTAAATTGGTTTGGTTTTGTGTAAACTGCCATTTTACATGTTGGACAATACATTTTAATATCACTATTATTATAATATTTTTTTACTTAAAGAAAAGGAGATTATAACTGAATTTAAAAAATTTGGAGTCCGATTTTTAAATCAGTCAAAATTAATGAAAATATTAAAAAGTATCAAAATACAACCTTACTACCACAATTCTCACAAAAATTTGTACCAGGATTTATTTTTTCTCCACAAAATGCGCAAAAATTAGGGCTGGCGCCTAAAATTTCTTCAGTCGTATTTGTAGGTGCAGTAGATGAATTATTCTGAATTTGAGGTTGAACTGGATATGTATAGGACGTTGAAGTTTGAGATAATGTGACTTTAGTTCCACAATGTATGCAATGCTGTTTTGGTTTACTATAATAAATAGCGAGGTAAATTATCAAGCCAATGCCTCCCGTAAAAATTAATAGAACTACAGCTAAACATGTATCAATCCTCTCACGAGTTAATAATACTTTTTGTTGACACCGTGGGCAAAAGGAGGTCTCATTCATTTAAAATTCTTTAACATTAATTTATTTCTTTTAATAATTAACATTAATTAATTTAAGCTTTTATTCTTTTATAGTGGTTCCACAGATAGGACATACAATTTCCCGATTACTTATTTCCTCTTGACAATATGGACAAGTTATCATTTCATCTTTTTCAGATTTTTCTTGTTCAATTGCTTGAAGTATTCGGGCTATTTGGGCTCTTGGTTCAGGAATTTCTTCTTTTGAATTATAAAAATCTATTTTATTTTTGCACGTAGGACAATTTTTTTTTTTAAGGATAAAATAACGATAAATTAGAAAAGGAATTAAAGCAAAACCAAATGAAGAAATGATGGTAACAATCCACACGTTATAATACATGCTATTCATAGCCCTTCTTATTGGCTTCAAGACTTCTTTTTCACATGTCTTACAATAAGCGAACCTCATTTTAATTACCCATTTCTCTCATTTTAAATAAGATAATTTAATCATATTAAATTTTCTGTTAGGTTATCATAAATATATATAAATTTACAATATCTAGCTTTAATTTGTTAAAAATTTAATAATAAAATTCAATTAAAAATAAAAAAAATAAGTCTTTATTGATATTTATTTACTAAATCTATTTTGAATTTTCTCTAAAAAACTTTTTTTTCAATTGATTTGATGCAAAAATCTTTATTTATTGTTCTGGAAGGAGGGGATGCTGCAGGAACTACGACCCATAGTCGACTTCTTAAAGGATTTTTAGAAAGCCAAGGTTTTAAAATTCATTTAACACAAGAACCTTCACATAGTAAAATTGGAATCCTTATAAGAGAATTTTTGAAAAACAAAGATATTCCACCTACTACAGATGCTTTGTTATTTGCAGCTGATAGAAGCCTCCATTTTAAAAATGAAATTAAAAAAAAACTTGAAGAGGGCTTTATCGTTATATCTGATCGATATATAGAATCTTCAATAGTATATCAATCTGTGCAATCACATGAAATTTCAGTTGAATGGGTTAAAGAAATAAATAAATTTGTAGGTTCGCCCGATATAACAATAATTTTAGATGTCGATCCAAAAATTGCTTTAGCAAGAAAAGAGGATGAAGATTTAGAAAAATTTGAAGATACTGCTTTCTTAGATAAAGTAAGAAAACTTTATCTTCTACGCGCCAAACAAGAAGGCTATTATATAATCAGCTCAGATGACATTATTGAAATCGTTCAAGAGAAAATTCAAAAGATAATTATTGATAAATTAAGAATGTGAGTTAATTTATAGAATTATATAATAAAAGATATATTTTCCAACAGTATAACAGAAATTGAATAAATTTAATCATAAATCAGATATTCTGTATTATAACTTTGAAAACTAATACTTCTTCACAAGATCATTCTATTGATATTAAAAGACTATTTAATCATGTTAAGAATTTTAGTTTTCCTCGATTAGTTGGTACCAGCGGGGAAAAGAAAGCTGTTAGTTTAACAATAAATACTTTTAAAGATATTGGATTTAATGACGGAGAAATTCAAAAAGAGCCATTCAAATTTTCTGATTTTTATTCTACTACCCTCATTAAGCTAATAATGGTTATTAATTTGACATTTTCCTTATTCATTTTGATGTTTGCATATATTAATTTATTTATAACAATCTTTATAGGGGGAATAATGGTAATTTTTGTTCTTTTGATTGGAAAAGGTTTAAAACATCCTGAAATTACTGGATTTTGGGGAGAATATTATGGAAAAACCATTTCAGCCACAAATGTTTTTATAAAAATACCAGCAAAAAACCTAATTCCAGAAGAAGCTGGAAACATTATAATCTCCGCACATTTAGATTCTAAATCTCAGACTTTTAAAACATATTGGAGAGTGGCTTTTTATAAATTGTGGTTATATAGCGGGATTTTTCTTATTGGTTTTTTAATAGCTCTCTTTATTCACACCTATACAATAATAGATATAGAATTATTAATATTAGGGCTGGGGGTATGGATTTTTACTATATTAATCTCAATCTCAAACTTATTTTTAATGTTTTTAAATACTCATAATTATTCTCCTGGAGCATTAGATAATGCTTCTGGAATGTCAGTTGTATTTGAATTAAGCAAATTCTTCAAAGAAAACCCACTTGAAAACTTCCACGTTTGGATTTGTCAATTTTCCGCTGAAGAATTGGGAACTATGGGTTCCAGAGTTTTTGTAAACAATCACGAACAAGAATTTATTAAAGGCAGAGTATTCCAACTTAATTTAGATATGATTTCTTGCAAAAATGAATCCAGAAATCAAGTAGAATATCTAAAATCATACGGAATTTTACCTAGAAAAAAAATCGCCCCTCTCCTTAGTAAATATTTAGAGAAGGCTGCAATTGATGAAGAAGTGAAAATAAAAGGATTTCACTTATCAACAGGAGCACACACTGATTCTGTTCCTTTTCATTTAAGAGGTTATGATTCTGTTGATATTGTGACAAGAGCCGGTGCTAAATATGCTCATAATAAGGATGATAAACCTGATAAAATTGATCCTCAAGTCCTTTTCGAAGCGTTTTTAATTGTTCGTAAAGTTGTTCTTTCTTTAGATAAGGATTATGATATATTATGTAAAAATCAGGAATTAATATGTGAAGTTAGTTAATCAATTAAAGAAGAAATTATTAAATTAAGGTCTTTACATTAACTCTTCTATTTCTTTCTGAATCTTTTCAATATTTTTTTTTGATTTTAGAAGTAATTGTGTTTTTCCATACTTATGAAACCATTTATTAAATCTGTCTTGGATAGATACTTCTCTTGTACCAGCCATATGTTTATCAGCAAGACATATGATTTTTTCTTCTAAAGTTAAAGGCAAATAATTTTTTTCAGGTAACCCTACTTTTTTCGCATCTTCTTTATCCAAACCCCCCAATATATGAGTTTCACAAATTCTCGCAAGTTTATTTGAAAATCCTCTTTGTTTTAGGATTTTACCTCCTATTAATGCATGTTTGAAGCCATGAGTTTTTGTTCTACCAATATCATGTAATAAGGCACCAATTTCAATTAAATTCATATCAACTTGAACTTTTCTTATTTTACGAGCAATTTCTATAGCTTTATCAGCAACTTTTTCTGAATGGCGTCTCACAGAAAGCGGAACTTTCAATATCTTTAAAAGTTCTAAAGCAAAATCTCGATCAGGTAAAATATCTTCTTTATTAACCATTAGTTTTTATAATTAACCAATTAACTTTAAGTTTTAGATATTAGAAAATTCGTTTAATAGTAATTCTGACAAAGAATTTTACAATTATGAGGATTTAAATCTAAATACACGGTAAAAAAAGTAGAGTATTTTACTAGAATTCCTCATAAGGGCCGCTTATTAAGCCACCAATTGTTCCTCCTACTAATACCCCTATAAAGGCGCTAATTATACCTCCTAAAGTCTCAATTAACTGGTTTCCTGTAAATAAAGACATCAAATCCACTTGAGAAAAAATGCTTAATATTATCCAAATTGCTAATGCTATAACAACCACTAATGAACCTGCTATCACACTTCGTCTTAAACCCTTTGCTATTGTACCTGAGATATAACCGATGAAAATCCATGCTAAAATCTCTGGTGCAAAAAAACCGAGGATGGAGGGAGATCCAGTAATAAAAGAAATCATATCAAAATCAAAATTTGCTCCGACTAATAGTGCTGCTGTTCTTAATACATCACTTCCCGCATATAGCTCAATTTGATTTAAAATCACCATCATATTGAAGAAAAAGGCGGAAAAAAAACTTAATATGACCCCAATAATAATGCTAATAACTAATCGATAAGAAGTCATTATTCATACCACTTTTGAATTAAAATTATATTTTAATATTATATTCTAGGAAGTATAATAATAATAAAAATCATTTTGCTATATTAATACTTTAGTTCTTAAGGTTTTACAAAAATCTACTCAATAAAATATTAAAGTTATCATGTATTCAATAATATATTCTTGAATTCATTGAATTCTAAAAACCTTTAATTAAAATTGCGTTAGAAAAAAATAAATAAGGCTACAACTTTGGCTCGAAAGAAAAAAAAAACCGAAGAAACGGAAGATAAGAAGAAGGATAAATCTACAGAGGATTTTAGCGAAAATCTTGATATTGACTTTGAAGAAGATCTTGATCTGGAAGAAGAACTTGATTTATTAGATACTGAAGATATTGAAGCTGGTCTTGAGTTAAAGGATAAATTAATCGATAAAGATGAAGAAAGAAAACAACTTTACTTAAGTTGTGGTATTCATATTGGAACAAAGTTATTAACCGGAGATGCACGACGATTTATTTACAGACAAACTAATTATGGATTATATGTTATTGATTTAACCCAAACAGATGAACGACTTAAAATTGCAGCAAAATTTTTAAGTAAATATGTTGAAGAAGGAAGTGATAGAGTTATCGTTACTTCAGTTAGGCGTTATGGGAAAGAACCAGTTAAAAAATTTTGTGAGGTTTTAGGTTGTAGAGCAGTTACCACTAGATTTATACCAGGATCCCTCACAAATCCTATAATTGATACTTATATCAAAGATGCTAGCGTAGTATTAATTGTAGATCCTCATGCTGATAAAGTAGTTTTACGAGAAGCTAAATTAGCTCGAATTCCTGTAGTATCTTTATTTGATACTGATGACACTCTTGATGGGATAGATCTTGCGATACCAGCAAATAACCGAGGTAAAAAAGCATTAGGTTTAACATTTTGGCTTTTAGCAAGACATATAATGCTAGACCTTGGTAAAATATCAAGTGAAGAAGAATTTCCTTATACTTTAGAAGAATTCACATCAAAAATTGTTCCCGTATATCGTCAAGAAAAATAAAAACTAAAATCTTTACGATTTATTAAATTTTAATTTCGTGTTACTTAAAATTAGATGGATAAGCAATAAATCCCGCTTTTATTCCTCTTTTAAAACCCGCTTTTTCATAAAAATGATAAATTGCTGGATCCTTTGAGCCTGTTAATAACATCACTTTATAACATTTTTTTTTCCAAGCAATTTTTAATGCGTGTCGAAGAATTGAAGTTCCAAAACCTTGTCTACGATAATCTCCATGAGTTACTACAATTTCTATCAATCCATAAGGTCTTCCTCCTCTTGTTAAATTTGGAATCATTGAAAGAGTACAAGATGATACAATTTTATTATTATGCTCTAAAACAAAATAATGTAATAGGGGATTTGTAGTTATTTCTTCCCAAATAGATAATAATCTTGATTTTTTTGGTAGAGGTGCGTCTTGACGATGTAGGTGCCTATAAATGTTAAGTAATTCATTCATTTCATTTTTCTTAATATAACGTATTGACATGATTTCAATAAATTTTTCTATTTATTATTAATTTCTACAAGGAATAAATTTACTTTTCCAATTAGAAACCATATTAATCTTTTGAATTATTTATAATAAGTTTTTAATCTTAATTCAATTTTCATTACATAAGGATAATACACTTGTTTAAAGTCAATTCTAATGAAAAAAATAATCTCGTTTTCTGGAAAGGGTGGAGTTGGGAAATCAACGCTCCTTGTCTTAATGCTCAAATACCTTCTTGAAAAAACTAAAAATCTCAATATTCTTGTAATTGATGCTGATCCCGACGCGAATATCGGAGATATCATCGGCAAAGAAATCCACTTCAAAGAAACCATTGGTGGAAAAATGACAGCCCTAAAAGACAAAATCCAAAAACGGCAAATACCCCTTGAAGTGTCGAAAGATCAAATTATTGAATCAGAGGTTTTCGAAGCATTAATCGAAATGGATGAGTTTGATATCTTAGAAATGGGACGCGGAGAGGGAAGCGGGTGCTACTGTAGTGTAAATAATACCCTAAAACGGGTAATTGACGTATTATCCAAGAATTATGATGTTGTACTTATTGATGCCCCCGCAGGATTGGAGTTTTTTGCTCGAAAAACGGGACAAAATGTCACAGATTTAATAATAGTTAGTGATCCTTCCAAAATGGGCATCCATACCATGAAACGGATAATAGAAGTAACCAAAGAAGTCGATTTAAAATTTGAAAATATCTGGATCCTCGGTAACCGCTTTTCAGATAATATAAGAGAAATTTTAGAAGAGGAAGTAGTAACAATTAAAGATAAAAACGTTAAACTTTTAGGAATATTGCCAAACGATGAGGAAATAAGTAAGATTAATTTAATTGGTGAAAATCTCTTAGATTTGTCAAATCAAAGCAAGATATTTCTATCAGCTCAAGAATTATTCATGAAAATTATATAAAATTATAAAAAATCATTAATCTTTTTATTTCGAAAACGTTTTTCTACTCCACCTCTCATCCCAGGCAATTCAAAACACTTATCCGGAATCATTTTTTTATAATAATCCTTATTATCTCGTTCAGATATGAATTGTGAACTATATAAAGTCTCAAATATTTTTTCACCAGAAAATTGGATATCTTCGAAATATGGAATTATTGGCCTATTTTTACTGATTTTATCAACTACATCTTTTAGAGGTAATTCAATTTGTTGTATTTCCCCTCTTTCATTGATAAAGCTAGTTTTTTTATTATATTCATTATATAAACATATTATACATCCAGGCCATCTTTCATGAAAATAGTCTAAAACTCTATCCATGACTTTATGCTTAAGTAAAACTATTCCATATAATACTCCGCGATTGTTAATTTCAGTTCGAGTAAATTGTTTCGCACGATATGCTTCAGTTCCGATTTCCCGCATCATTCGATTAATTTTTTTTGCAAATGAAGACCCAGAATTACGAAAAACTACTTCTGGTATTCTTTTTATTTGTAAAATAAGATATGGAGAAAATTTATAATGACGTGATAGATTTTGAATTATTTCTTCATGAGTATATCCCTTAGCTCGCCCTATTACTTCCATAGGATCTTTTTGACAATCCCTTTTTACAATTTTTCACCTTTTTTATTAGTTTTATTTATGTAAAATTTTGAAGTGTTGTTTGTGTATTACCATTAACTTTGAGAAATGGATCTGCTCTTTTTAATACTACTCCAACTGATTGAAGATCCTTTCGCTTCTTAAATATGAATTTTTTTGCTCTTAAATTTATTATTCGTTTCGCAGAAATAGGGCCAATACCGGGAACTCGTAATAAATCTTGATAGGATGCTTCATTAGGATTTACACGATTATGATTCTCAAAATATTTGCGTGCTAAGTGAATCTTTGGATCACCTTGGGGTAAATTTCCATCGTCATTTAAAATTTCCTTAAGATCATGCAATTTATAATGATAGATTCTCAATAACCAATCACCTTGATATAATCGATGTTCTCTTGCTAAGGGAGCAGCCTGTTTACCTGCTAATGGTGTACCTTCGATGGGTATAAATGAGGAAAAATATGCCCTTCTTAGATCAATCTGCTTATATCCCCAGTCGATTCTTTTAAGTAATTCATAATCAGTCTCATTTTCCGCTGCCCCTATTACAAATTGAGTTGTTTGACCACTATTGAGAATTGGAGCACCATCCCAACGATATTTTTTATATCCATTTTCTCGTCGATCTTGAATCATTTTTTCTTGGAATTTCAATTGATTATCTTGCTTTAAATCTTTCATAATTTTAAGCGTGTCTTCATTATGCCGAGTACGAATCTGCTTTAACCATCGCTGTCGAGTTATTATATCATTATTGTAATCTTTTTGTTCTGCGATCTCTGCTAGGTGAGCTTTAGAAGAGGCTTCCATATTTATCGAAATTCGATCAGAAAGAGTTACTGCTTCATTAAGAAGATATTGACTTACACCAGGTAAACATTTAAAATGTACATATCCTTGAAAATTATACTTAAACCGAAGAAGCCGAATTGCTTCCAACATTTCTTCAGTTGTTGCATCGGCACTGCCACAAACACCTGATGATATGAAGACACCCTCAGCTACATTCATCGAATAAAGTTTCATAAATGTACGAGCATATTCTTCTGGGGTAAAACTTACCTTTTTCCTGCAATTATGAGAAAAGCAGTATTTACAATTATATATACATTTATTTGTATAAAGAGTCTTAAAAAGGCTCATACAACGCCCATCTGGAGTATAACTATGACAAATCCCTCCACTAGCAGTAGCTCCAATCCATTTTTTCGAATCTCCGAAAAGTTTTGGATATTTATCGCTACGACTGGAAGCGGTGCTTGCACAAATATCATATTTTGAATTTTCTCCTAAAATGCGTATCTTTTCTAAAACAGAAGGCACTTTACCCACCAATTAAGTATAATAGTATACCGAAAAAAGGTATATAAGTTTAAATCTTGATATTTACCTTATAAAAGATGAGGGATATCGAATTTATAAAATAATTTTATTTAGAGAATAATAATACTCTAATCAAAAATCCCTTTGATACACAAATTTAAATCTATTTTTTGTTTATCAGAATATATTTGATAAATAAAAACTAATTTCACAGAATTTAAGATGCCTAAGTATACTGGTGGGGAGATAATCTCCAAATATTTAATAAAAGAAGGGGTTAATTATGTTATCGGGATTCCTGGCCACGGAAATCTTCCTCTTGTAGATGCATTCTTCAAAGACAAGGATAAAATTCAACTAATTCAACCAAAGCAAGAAATGTCTGGAGTTCACCTTGCAGTCGGGTATTATAGAGTTACTGGACAACCTCTATGTGTCTTTACCTCAATTGGCCCTGGTGCAATTAATACGGCTATCGGTGTTGCTGATGCATTTGTAGACTCTTTTCCTTGTCTTATTATAACTGGAGATACTCATGTTCATATGAGAGGAAAAGGAGTGTTACAAGAAATTGAGAGAAAAAAAGATTCTAGTATGCCTAAAATTTTAGAACCTATAGTAAAACGCACTTTTGAGGTTGATACTGTAGGACAATTAGCCACAATTATGCAGAGAGCATTTAATATTATGTTAACAGGAAGAAAAGGACCAGTTCATATTGATCTTCCTATGGATGTACAAGCGAATTCTATCGAAATAAAGATTCCAGAACCTTTAAAAAGAAGATCAATTGGTCGTATATGGGGTGATCCTGAGATAATAAAGAAAGCTGCTCAGTTAATTAAAGAATCAAAAAGGCCTGTTTTATTCATAGGCGGTGGAGCAATTTCTTCAAGTGCAAGTGAAGAGATTAAAGCATTAGCAGAAAAAATCGGTGCAGCAGTAGTAGTTACTATGATGGGAAAAGATATTATAGATAATTCTCATCCACTTTATTGCTGGTCAGCAGGGTCCAAAGGTACAACAGTTGGATTAAAAATGGCCTCAAATGCCGATGTTATTCTCGCAGTTGGTTGTAGATTCGCTGATGAAACTGCGAGTTCATATAAAGACGGAGTAAGTTTTTCAATTCCTCCAACTGAATTAATCCAAATTGACATTGATCCTCATGAAATTGGAAAGAACTATCCTGTTAGTATTGGAATTGTTGGTGATGCCAAAGCTTGTCTAATCCAAATTTTAAAAGAATTAACAGATTATTCAAGGAATTTCAAGAACACTGATTATTTTAAAGAAATTCAAGAGGAGAAAAATAAATGGTCTAAATTTCTTGATCAATATCGAGATGATTCGAAAATACCAGTAATGATCTCAACTGTGTTAAAAGAGGTAAGGAACTTTTTTGAAAAAAACGCTGTAATAGTAACTAGCTCGGGAAATGTACAAGCTCAAATGCTTCAAGAATTAGAGTTTTATGAACCTAAGACGTGTCTTACTGCGGGGGGGTTCTCAACAATGGGTTATAGTGTTCCAGCAGCAATTGGGGCTAAACTAGGTACAATTGATATTGGAAAACCAGATCGCCAAGTTGTTGCATTAATTGGGGATGGAGATTTTATGATGACTGTATCTGAATTATCAATGGCGGTTCAACTCGGATTGGATAATATTTTCTTTATTGTTCTCAATAATCACGGTTGGATTGCAATAAAGGATTTACAGCAGGCTGCATTTGGTGAAGATAGGGGGTACGGTACAGCTTTTGAAGATAAACACGGTAATTCTTATTCTCCTGATTTCGCTAAAATCGGTGAAGCATTTGGGTGTTATTCTGAAAAAATTTCTAAAAAAGAAGAGATTATTCCTGCACTTAAAAGAGCTGCTGGGTCAAAAAGACCCGCAGTAATAGAAATATTGGTAAATCGCGAATTTCCTTTTACTGGCTCACCATCTGTTGGTTGGTGGGATGTTCCAATACCAGAATATTTGAAAGATCGAAGAAAAAAATATAAAGAAGAAATTAAGGGAGAAAAAATTTAATTGTTATAAATTGAATATATATTATCTAATTTTTTCTTCAAAACACGGGGTAGCTTAAATTTTTCAACGTAAAAGTGAAATATTAAATCATCAACTAGTTTTTGTTCTTTTATATAATCACACTTTAAGTTTTCCTGTTTATTTTTAATAATTGATGATACTAAGGTTTCTATTTTTTCTTTAATTTCTTTTTCAGGTTCAATAAATGGTAAGGCATGGATTCCTGTAATTTGAATACTACTAGTATTATTTATAATTCCTTTCGCCAAATAATTATATAAGGAACTATTCAGCAGACCTAAAACATAAGGAATCGAAATTGACTTATTTTTGATTATAAATCCAATAGCTTTATTAGAATCCCAGTAACATCCTCTTGGCTTATAGCGCGCTGCTAGTCTGGAACTTACTCCACTTATTATGATTCCTTCTCTCTCAAATGGCACATTTTTTGGAATATCATAATTTTTTATCGACTCTTTTCTCCAATCTAAAGCCTCCATTATTGGTCTGTAATATTGATCTGCTCCACCTCTTTTCAAATAAGGTTTCCACTGATTTGATTCTAAATCTTTCCTATTAATGATAATGTATTTATTATCAGGATTAGTAATTTTAATATTTCTCTTTCTATAAATATCAGCTAGTTCTGAACCTTCGATAGCTGCTATAAACCTTTTATTATCATGTGTATGCATACCAATAAATCCTTGTATATAATCATTTAATTTCGGGGCTTTTTCGAATAAATTCAGAATTTCTTTTTCAACATCAGTGAAAAATATATTAAAGGGTAAAGAGTTGTATCTTATTTGTCTTATTTTATTAACAATAGGAGGATTATAGTAATTTTCCTCGCTATTAACCCGAGGAATTATCCTCATATGAGTATTTTCTCTTTGTGATTTATTTTTTTGCCCAGAACATTTTTGCAAAATAATTATTAGTGGGCTCGTACTTACTTTTTGATTAGAGAATAAATTTTTTGGTGCTAATAGAATTTCAATAATTTTGCAGTTTTTAAGAATAAATTTTCTTAATCTCTTATGGGTACTTAAGGTTAAGAATGAATCACTTGTTATAAAACCTAATTTTCCTCCTTCTTTTAGTCTCCAAATGCTATTTACAATAAACATAGCATATGTTTCATGAGCATTTATTCTTCCATAGATTTTTCTTAATTTAACTTTATTTTTTCGAACATAGGCACTAGCTTTATTTAGATAAGGGGGGTTTCCTACAATAAAATCAAATTTATTATAAGAATCAGGATATAAAGCAATGAGAGTATCTTGTATTTTAGTAGAAACTCCCAACATTTCAATCTGATTTAAGAAGTTTGAATTTATATCATAAGCAAATATATGACTATTATCAATTCCAGCTTCTATTAGTTTTTTAATAAAAATTCCTGGTCCAACACACGGATCTAATACACTTTGTCCATCTTTAATCTCCCCCATTCTTGATATTATATATTCTACTGTTTGAGGGGGGGTTAAAACTACACCTAAATCCTTACTCTTATATTCAATTATTAATCCGCACTCTCGGCATTTTTTATATCGTTATCGACTTCATTTAATAAAATTGTATAAAACTCGCACAGTTTTTTCAGAATTTTAATATCTATTTTATCTACATCATCATGAATAGAATGTACATAATTATGAACTGTTCTATCGCCACTACCTAATCCTTGAAAGTTTTTATTATAAAGAAATAATCCATCACTGTATATACCAATATAAAACCTTCGAGTCTTCTTCTCTAAACTCATTATATCTTTATTTTCTGAAATATAATTAAAAACTCTATAATTTTTATTATTAAGAAGACCATGATCCCATAAATTTATTTTATTTGCAAATGAATCAAAATTAGCTATAAAAGTCTTTTCTCTGTCAAAATCTTTTATATTATGGTAGAAATTTCTTATTCCCATTGTACCAGATTCTTCAGCACCAGTAAATACAAACCACAAATTATAATTTTTTGGTATATTTTTTTGATCAGAAAAATGGGAAAGAAGCTCTAATAGACATACTATTCCCGAAGCATTATCTATTGCACCCTTTGATTTATTATTGGTTCTATTCATCCAAAGGAATATTATGGCTATGATATTCAAGGAAAAAATCAAAATCCCCAAAATTTGTAATAACATATAAACGTTGGGCAATAAGATAAATTTAAAGATCGTAATTAAAAGACCTAAAGGGAAAGTGCATACCCATACATAATATATTTGGATACGAATTTTTATTGAGAAGGTTTGTCCTTTTGAATCTAAATGAGAGAAGAGTAGAATATTATAATCTGGGCTTTCGGCATTATTCTTTGATGATAATTTTACATATAAATTTTGAGAATTGTATTCATTTCCTAATTTTATATTCTCTGGATTTCTTGTCAGTTTGATCAAAAATAATATAAAAATAAAGATTAAAAGTAGGTTAATTAAACTAAAAACAGTATGCAAATTTAAAAATAATACAAATAGAAGGTAACTTAAAGATGTTAAAACCAATTTTGGATAAAGCCTTGAAAAAAAAATACTAAATGAAAACTCTTGAGTATTTGGAGAAAGACCTAGGTTTTCTATTTTTTTCTTTACAATGTTGAATGATTTCTTTTCTAATTTGGTTCCAGACAACCTTGGAAAAGAAAGTTCTTTTAAATTCTCCAATATACGATTTTCAACTATCATTGTCCAAAAAATTATTGTAAATATGCTCCATATTTCGCAGAGCTTACGAGTTTTTTATAAATGCTTAAAAAACCTGTTTTAATCTTATCTTCAGGTTTTTTCCACTTCATTAGTCTTTTTTTAATTACACTTTCAGGGATTAATATATTTAATTTTCGATTATTAATATCAATTTCAATCTCATCTCCATCTTCAATAATTGCTATTGGCCCTCCTTCGATTGCTTCAGGACAAACATGCCCTATACAAGGACCTCTTGTAGCTCCGGAATATCTCCCATCAGTTATCATCGCTACAGAATCTCCTAAACCCATACCAACTAAAAGTGCTGCAGGAATTGATAACTCTCTCATTCCAGGAGATCCTTTGGGTCCCTCATACCGTATAACTAAAATGTCTCCTTTTTGTACTTTTTTTGATAATAAAGCCTTACTGACATCCTCTTCAGATTCAAAAACTTTAGCAGGACCTTTATGATATCTCATTTTTGGGTTGATAGCACTTTGTTTAATAATTGCTCCCTCGGGTGCTAAACTTCCTTTTAAAACAGCAATACCTCCCTCACTTGAGATTGGATCCTCTATGGTTCTTATAATCTGGTAATCATCATATTCTATACCTTTCAGATATTCTCCAAGTGTTACACCTAGCACTGTTTTTGTGGATAAGTTCAATAATTTAGATAATTTTTTCATTAGAACTTTAACACCACCAGCTTCATGAAACTCTGAGAGAGTATATTCTGAGCTTGGTTTGAACTTGGCTAATAAAGGTATAGATTTACTAATTTTATCAAAATCGAAATGGTTTAAGTTGCCACCTATCTCATGTGATAACGCACATAGATGAAGTATCATGTTAGTTGATCCGCCAAATGATAGTCCTACTTTAATTGCATTTTCTATTGAATTATGGGTAATTATATCTAAGGCCCTAATATCCTTTTTAATTAAATTCATTATAGCTTTTCCAGTATCTTTGCAAAGGTTTTCTCTTTCCTTACTTACAGCGCTTAGTGTTGCACAATCTGGTAAAGAAAGTCCCATACTTTCAACAATACATGCCATCGTATTTGCTGTGCCCATCATATTGCAAGCTCCGGGAGAACAGCAAGTTTCTGATTCAATAAGATATAATTCGTCCTTTGTAATTAAACCTGCATTAAATTTTCCTATGGATTCTTTAATATCAGAAGTTACAAAGGTTTTCCCCATTAATGGTCCATCTTGGAAGGTTTTAGGTAGCATAATACCTCCAGTCAAGAATATTGTTGGAATGTTACATCTTATTGCTGCTAGTAGCATTCCCGGTACAATTTTATCACAAGAGCATAACATAACCATCCCATCAAATTCATATGCTTTAATTGAACATTCTACTGATGCCGCGATTACTTCTCTGGACGGTAAAACATATTTTGAATTGTTTCTTGAATTGGCGATTCCATCACATATAGCAATTGTATTAAATTCCATTGGAGTACCACCTGCTTCTTTGACACTTTCTTTAATAAATACCGCTAGGTTACGTAAGTGTATATGCCCTGGATTAATTTCATTCCAAGAATTAACGATACCAATTCTAGGTTTTTCCAAATCTTTATAAGAATATCCGCATCCTAAAAGTAAAGCTCTTTCATACGTTCTTCTTAGATCCAAATCTTCTTTCCTAATTGACATTATTAATTAATCTTACAAATAGAGATTATATAAAATTAATTGATAAAAAATAGAAAAGAGAATTTTCTTTTATTCAAATATTCTTAAAATCTAATAGATAAACAAGAAAGACCTCCATCCATCTTTCTAAACTCTGACATATCAATTTCAAGTATTTTATATCCTAATTTTAATATTGAATTTTTTAACTTCTGAAAGCCTTTAGCAATTAGAATATAACTATTCACTCTTATGCAATTTGCAGCATAGTTCTCATCTTTATCTACTTCTATAATATTAAAATCCTTGAAGATTGGATTATCAATGAATTCTACCGAAATAATTAAATTGTTATCGCCTATATATGCTAATCCTGTCTTCAGATGAAGTAAATTAACTAATTGCACAGTTAAGCATGAATAATCATACTTTTTAACGATCTCTGTAAATTGCCTGGCACCTTCTTTATTTGTTCGTTTAGAAAGTCCTATATAGTATTGGTTATCTACTTTTAATATATCTCCCCCTTCAAGGGTTCCAGGATTCTTAATGAACTCTATATGATCATAAAATCTTTCTAAGACTTTTTTTACTTCTAATTCTTCACCTTTTCTACTTGAAGCCCCTAAAGTAGTAATTATTGCTACATTCTTATTAACAACAGCAGTATCTTCAACGAAAGTGGAATCAGGAAATCTTTCATCAGCCTCTATTTCAATAATATCTAAACCACATCTTTTCAATGCTCCAATATAATCTGAATGTTGAATAACTGCCTTATTATAATTAGGCTTCCCTAAATTAGAAGATGTTAAACCTTCTTGAAATGATTTTGCTAATCTTCTCACAATTGCATGTTTAAACATAATTAGGGTATTTTTATTTAAGCTTCATATTTATATTTCTACTATTGGATTTCTGTCCATACATGGTACTTCAAATTGACAAAATGCACATCCAACTGGATAACTTGCAGGTCTTAGTTTCCAATTAATACGACGATTATGAGGTTTTAAAATTGAACCAATACGATTTATCATTTTTCTTTCTATTCTTTTACCATATTCATTGCATTTAATTTTATTGTGACCATTTTCATCTATAGCGTTAGCGGGGCATCTTGTTTCACATTTTCTACAAGTACCTTTTGAGTAATATAAGCAATTTGCATAAGGATTTTCATTTTTTCTTGGAGTGATTTCTAATGGAGCATTAGTTACTACAGAAGCTAATCTTACATTACAGCCGATCTTAGTAATTAAGCCTTCATGTAAGCTGAAGGTTCCTAAACCAGTAGCAAACGCAATATGACGTTCTGACCAAGTTGAATAAAATTTTCCCTTCATAATTATACTAAAAGATTCGCTGAGCATCGCCGCAATTGCTATAAAATTTTTACGCTTAAAATATTTGATAATCTGCTCGCAAATATCTTTCATAAAAGCATTAGCATAATTTCGTCCAACACAATAAATTTCAGCAGGAAGAGTAACCTGTGAAAATTTTCTTATATTCTTGCTTTCTTTACGTATTTTATCACTAAAAGGAAAGATAATCGAAATAATTCTTAAATTAGACGCTGGAAGGTTCTCATTCTCTTCTGATACCCATAAATCAAGAGGACTCAAGTGTTCTGGACCTATAATTTCTTTGTATTTCTGAAATATGGGATCATCTCCTTGAGCAACACCTATTAATGGGGAAGAAAATATCATATCTCCTCCATATCTCTCAGGAAGTCGATTTAATTCACATGTTTCAAAATAATTTTTTAAAAATTGAGTTAATTCAGCATTCATAATTCTCTATAATTTTATAAACATTATCTTAACTAAAAATCTAATTAATCAAATCTGATTCTTTACTTCATTCATTAGGAAAGAAATGCAGATTTTTAAAGCATTTTCAAGAGTTCCTTCCTTAATTTTATCGGGAGTATCAGCATCTTGATGATAATAACTTGAACGATTTTTCCAATCAGCTGAATTTAAGAACCCTGCTTTAATATTAGCTTTTGAAAATGAAGCAGCATCTGATCCTCCACTTAACCTACCAAGAGTTTTTTCTATTTTTCCTGCCCCAAACCTTTTAGCTTGAATCCCAACTGACTCTGTTGCTCTTAGTAGTTTTTGAATTACTTCTTCTGAGTGTCTTGTCCGTGTTGTAGGCTCATATTCTATGATATGGAACCCATCTGGAGTCTCTAATCCATCCATATTTATTACTACAGCATCAGATTTTTTTAATTCTTCTTGATGAGCAGAAGAGTAACGACGTGACCCACGCAATCCACTCTCTTCACATCCGAAACTTATTAACCTAATTTCAGTATTCTTAGGAATTAACTCTCTATGGTTATTTATATATCTTCCTAAACCTACTACTACTGAACAACTACTTAGGTTGTCAACTGCCCCAGGCACAACATTTCCTTTATCACCTAGTGGTACAAAAAAAAACAAACCAATAAAGCAAGGAGTCCCAATTATTAACAACCAAATTGTTACCCAAAAAAATATAGATTTAAGAGAAAAGAATCCAATCAATAATATTATTAAATTAATAAATGAAACGACTAACCATGTTAATATTACCAATATACCTAAAAATGCAAGTGGGATGAAACCCCAACCAATCAATTTGAGTAAATTAAATTGAAGGGCAGAATCAATATGGCTTGAAAAAATTATTATTCTCTTTTGTTCCTCTCTTGTTTTAAATTTACCGATAACATTCTGTGAAGTTTTTTTACGAAATAATGGGTCGATAAATTCATTATAATTGAAAAATTCCTCCCACATTATTAAAAAGGATAGAAGGGATAATAGAAAAGCGATTAAACTAAATATTATTAATAAAGAATCTGATACCCATAGCATTAATAGGTAGAAAAATATTGAAACAATAGTCATAATTAAGATTAATTTAATCCATCCAAGAAATGCTTTTGGATGACATGTAAAGGATTCTACCACTACCTCATCACAAATTCGCTCAAATTCATCTTTCATGATTTTCGATCCCTGAGCTTCTTGCGAACTACATGACATGCGTGGTCCGACTTCCTCAACTATTTTATCTACCAAATTATACATATAATCTGCAAAATCCTTTGAAATATCTAATTCCATTTTTATTGATCTCTTTTCACTGCTTATCTTTTAAATGAGGTTTGTTCTTAAAAAATATAAATCTATCTCTAAAGCAAAAATATTAACTATATATGCTTACCAAACAAATATTTTATTATATTTCAAAAAGGCATAGATGGTTGTATTTCTTTGACATTAGAAATTTATCAAATCATTATTTTATTACTAATAGGGGCACTTGTAGGAATTAGTATTAGTTTTGTAGGTCAAACAGGTCAAGGTGTTGTACTTCCAATAATACTTTTATTTACCGGAGATGCTTTTCTAGCGATTGCGATAAATTTATTAAACGATTTGATTACGTCTGTATTTGTTAGTATTGGATATTTAAGAAAAAGAGAGTTTAAAATTAGGAAAGACACTTTTATAATTATAATTTTAGCAATTTTCATTTCACTTTTAGGAGTCTTTATATTATTAATTACACCGATAGGCAATATTTATGGATGGTTTATACCACTATTTATAACTATCTTGGGTTTTATTTTTCTTTATCGTGGATTTCCTACAACAGAGACATTAAAGAGAACGGCAAATAAATTAACTCAAAAATTTCTAAAAAAAAGTAGTAGTACAGAAAATTTTAAAGCAAAAGAAATAGAAGATGATGATGAATTTCTCAATGGAAAAGTAGATATTCAAGGGTTTATACCTATTGGATCACGACTTTTCTACATTTTAGCATTTATTTTTGGTATAATTATTGGGATTAATTCTGGATTATTCGGAGCAAATTCAGGTTTTATAATTGTTCTTGCTTTAGTTTTAATTTATGGATATCCAATTAAGAAAGGTGTTGGTACAGCTTTATTATTAAGTATAGTAATATGTTTGAGTACATTCATTATTTATCAAATTTTAGGAATTATGATTAAAGGGCAATTCTTTTTTAATTTGGAAATTTCGATTTACTTAGCAATAGGATCAATTATAACAGGATTAACAGCATCAATATATGTGCAGAGATTATCTGCTAAAACTATGGGAAGAGGAGTAGGAATTGTTATATTTATGTTAGGCATGATTTCCTTAATATTTTATTTTATTTCTTAATTCTACTTTTAGTGTTAGACTTTAATATAGATAAATATTATAAAAATTTAGCATGGAAAAATTACTATTATGCATCTTTTTTCATTATTAATAAAACCGGTCTCTGCAGATTGTAATCTAAGATGTAATTACTGTTTTTACATTGATCACCTAAAAAGAGTCGAGAAGAAGCCTCGAATGACAGATAAAGTCTTAGAGACCATGATAGCAAGTTATATGGAAACAAATCAAAACAAAAATTTTAATTTTGGATGGCAAGGTGGAGAACCTACATTATTGGGATTGGAATTTTGGGAAAAAGTAATAGTTCTTCAAAAAAAATATGCTCCTAAGGGAGCCGTTATTAGCAACGGTCTTCAAACAAATGGAACCCTTATTACTAATGATTTGGCAAAGCTTTTTGCTGAATATAAGTTTCTTCTTGGTGTTAGCCTTGATGGTCCCGCTTATATCCATGACTATTATAGGAAAACAATTGTTCAAAAAAAGACTCATAATTTAGTTATGCGTGGTATAGAACTTCTAAGAGAGCATAATGTTGAGCATAATATTCTAATTCTAGTTAGTAATAACAATGTTAGGAAGGCTAGTGAAATTTATCATTATTTGAAGGATGAAGGGTTTAATTATCATCAATATATACCATGTGTAGAATTTGATAAAGATAAAAATCCACAGTCTTTTTCAATAACAGGAGAGGAATGGGGAGATTTTCTTTGTGATTTATTCGATCAATGGATAAAAGAAGATATTAATCGAATATCTATTAGACTTTTTGATTCAATCTTGGAATATTTAGTCTATGGAAGATACAACGTATGCCATATGGGATTGAATTGTTGTCAATACTTTGTTGTTGAATATGATGGAAATATTTATCCATGTGATTTTTTCGTTCAGGAGGATCTATTATTAGGAAATGTACTTGAAGATAAATGGGAAGACATCTTAAAATCACCGATTTATCATAAATTTGGTAAAAAAAAATCAAATTGGCATGAAAGTTGTAATAGATGTTCTTTCATTAATTTATGTCATGGAGATTGTCAGAAATTTCGTATAAGAAATCCTCAAAACTCACAAATGTCGAGTGTTTTATGTAAGGGTTGGAAGAAATTTTTTACGTATTCTGTACCTCGGTTAAAAATAATGGCAGAACAAATAAAAAATAGAAGTAAGGTAGTTTCCTCAACCCAAATAAGAATAAAAATGATTACTCGTAATTCTTTATGCCCTTGTGGGAGTGGAAAGAAGTATAAAAATTGTTGTATGAAATAACTAAGTGTTTTGCATAATTTTTTTCTCAAAAGTATTGTTATTAGAAGCTCTGTAGTCGATTCCCGTAAATATAAGAATTTTCATATTCTTATTTGTAATAAAGTCTTACGTGTTAATAAAGTCTTTAAAGTAAGAATACTTTCTTGGTTTATTAATTAAATGAATTGATACTAAAATGGTTAATATTTTCACTGACCTTGGAATTGTTGGTATTGCATTCTTTTATATTCTTTTAACGATTTTTATCCCAGTGTTTTTATATAAAAAAGGAAAAATCTCCAAATTTGTTGCTAGAAAAGCAATTCATATGTTTGCTGGTTTAGCGATTTTGAGCTCACCCTTTTATTTTTGGCCATTTTGGCCAACAATTATTGCTGGTACTTTAACTGTGTTTGTATATTTTAGTACAAAAAAATCAAAAGTAAAACAATTAAAAGATTTATATGATGCAATCTCTGAAGAACAAGAAGAAGGATTAAAGCGAGCTTTTCTCCAAGGCCCATTCTTTTATTGCCTTTCAATTACAGCTTTGGTTTTTATTTTCGGAATTTTTGCTCCCAACCAATTTTATTTTCCAATAGCAGGAATTTTATTAATGATAGTTGCCGATACGTTAGCTTCAGTCATAGGAAAACGTTGGGGAAAGATAAGTCTAAGTTTACCCTGGACAAATTCTAAAAGAACATTTGAAGGTTCGTTAACATTCTTTATAACAGCCTATTTATTATGTTTTCTCTCGTTTTTCTTATTCGGGCTGCTAATTCCTACTTTTCAGGATCCAATACCAATACCTACAATTTTAATATATTCTTTAATTACAAGTGCAGTTGCAACCGTAATCGAACTAATTTCACCCAGCACTTATGATGATTTGACAGTTCCATTGGGCAGTACGATAATAATATATCTTCTAACTTTACTTTAACAATAAAAAATCATTTGGATTATCTTAATAAGATATTAAAATTATAAGTTTACTTATCATGGAAAATATACAAAAATCCTTTGACGTAATAGTTGCCGGGGCGGGTACAGGTGGTACTACTACTGCAAGGTTTGCTGCTAAGAAGGGTTTAAATGTATGTTTAATTGATGGGAAGCAGAGGGCGAAGATTGGAGATAAAATATGCGGCGATGCAGTAGGAAACGAAATATTTGATATTTTAAAGATAAATCATCCAAAAAATGAAGAATTATCATGTCATATAAAAGGAGCAAAATTATACTCTCCAAATCTTAAGAGATGTATTTCTTTAATAGATCCAAAACAAGCAGGGTATATTGTAAATAGATTAGAATTTGGACAAAGATTATTGAATGAAGCTCTCGATGCGGGAGTAGCTCAATTCTTAGATAAAACTATAGCCTTAGATTTATTATACAAAAATGGTACTGTTAATGGACTTCGAGTTAAGTTAAAAAATGGAGAAAAGATAAATCTTAATGGAAAAATCGTAATTGATGCTTGTGGTTTTTATTCTCCTTTAAGAAAAAAAGTTAAAAGTTCTTTAATTGAAAAACAAATTCTAAAGGAAGATAGTATTCTGTGTTATCGTGAGATAGTAAACTTTCCACAAAAAGATCAAGAAGTAAAAGATCCTGAATATATTACAATAATTCTTGATCAAGAGAAAGCTCCAGGAGGATATATTTGGTATTTCCCAAAAAATGAGACTTCTATTAATATCGGTATTGGAACATTTATGGAATATCGAGGAAAAGTAAAAGATCTCTATAAAAAAAATGTATTTCAAGAATATGTTAAAACCCGCAATATCAATATTATTTCATCAGGCGGGGGTGTTGTACCTGTTAGAAGACCATTATGGTCATGTGCCGACGATGGATTCATGCTTGTCGGAGATGCAGGATGTCAAGTTAATCCTCTTCACGGTGGTGGGATAGATCCCTCTATGAGAGCTGGATATCACGCAGCAAATTCAGCAATTCACGCTTTAGAAATTGGTAACAATTCGGTAAATGAATTATGGGGTTATAATTATAATATAATGACTAGTTTTGGAGCAGAATTTGCCTCATTAGATTTATTAAGAATTGTCCTTCAATCTCTTTCAAATGATGAGTTGAATTTTGGATTAGAACATGATTTATTAAGCGGTGAAGAAATATTAGAAATTTCTTCAACTGGTAGTTTAAATTTATCTTTAGTTGATATGGCCGTTAAAGCATTTAAAGGGATTTCCCGCCCAAATTTGTTATTAGACCTAAATTTCCTCAGAATAAAAATGAAAGAGATAGCTAAATTGTATAAAACCTTTCCAGATAAAGTTGAACAATTTCCGGAATGGAAAGAACAAATTATTGAAATCTATGATAAAATTAAAAAAATGATTGTGAATAAGAAAAAAAGCAAATAAGAACGAAAATGTGAATTAAATGGTTGATATTGTAATTGATGAATATATTGAAAGAAGCACCTATGAATACATGATTAAAAAAATCAACAATGAAGGAGCGCTACATTTTTCTTTAATAGATCCAGATCCATTAAGGCAGGGCCCAAGTAAAGCAGCAAAGATGGCAAAATATGCTGAAGATGCTGGAACTGACGGGATCTTAATTGGGGGTAGCACTGTATTTGATCAAAATTTTGTTGATAAAACTATTCAAGCAATAAAAAGTAAAGTAAAAATACCTATAATTATTTTTCCTGGAGGAATTAGTAATATTTCTCAATATGCTGATGCCATTTTTTTCATGTCATTGTTGAACTCCTCTGATCCTTATTTTATTATTGGTCAACAAGCACTTGCTTCCTATACGATTAAATCCTATAATTTAGAATATATTTCAATGGCATATTTAATTATAGAACCCGGAGCGACGGCAGGTTGGATTGGTAAAGCAAACTTATTGCCTAGAAAAAAACCTAAGTTAACTGCAGCGTATGCTTTAGCAGCTGAAATGATGGGTTTTAAAATGCTATATTTAGAGGCAGGGTCTGGTAGTGAAAAGATTCCAATCGAACACGTTAAAACATGCTCATCGGTTATAAATATTCCAATAATTGCTGGAGGTGGAGTTGAAAATAGAGATGATGCGAAAGCTTTTGTCGAAGCAGGAGCCGATATTATCGTTATGGGGACTTTTATAGAAAATAATATTATTAAAGATAATGGAAACTCATTAAAAGTTATAATTGATGAAATTAAAAATACAGGAAAAATCCAGAAAAAGAATTATTCAATAAAATAAAATTGGAAATATTATGAAAATTAAAGACGCAATAGAAATTCTTCGCCCAATTAATGATATAATGGGAAGCTTAACCGTTATTATTGGTATTTTAAATACCAGAACGAGTATTGATCCGATTATTCTGATTTTAAATATAATATTAGGTGTTTTAACATACATCTTTATAGCTGGTTCAGGAATGGTTATAAACGATTATTACGATATCGATATTGACAAGATAAATCGTCCTGAAAGACCTATACCACGAGGTTCAATAACATTAAAACAAGCAAAAATCTTATGGATATTAACTTCTCTAGTTGGAATTACAATTGCAATCATCCATAGTGCCTTATTTAATATTGGGTATCTTAATGTTATTGTAGTTCTTTTTTTTGCTTTTATGGGATGGTTATACGCAGCTTGGGGCAAAAAAAGTGGTTTTATTGGAAATATAATTGTTAGTATCTCCTTTTCGATAGGGCTTATTTACGGAGCTGTTTTAAACAATTCGAACGTACCCCCATATATATACTTCTTCTTTTTAACGTCATTTTTCCTTTTACTCTCTCGAGAGGTTATTAAGGGTTGTGAAGATATTGAAGGAGATAAAAAGGAAGGGGTTAAAACATTAGCAATTCGGATTGGTATTAAAAAAGCGACAATTTTTTCCCTGATTTTCGCATTACTAGCAATAATTTTCTTCATTTTACCATATTTCACTAATATTTTAAATCCCTTGTTATTTTTGATTTCTATGGTTTTTGGAATAGCTGTAGTTTTATATACCATCATATTAATGTTAAAAAGCAATTTAGTAAGGAAGGATT
>JAEOTV010000062.1 GCA_016839635.1 Promethearchaeota archaeon
CCTTTACATTTAAAGGAAAGCATTTTAATATTAAAGAAGTAGAATTCTTTCCAAAACCTTTTCAAGTGAAAATTCCGATTTGGGTTGGGGGAACTTGGCCCATTAAGAAACCATTTCAGAGAGCAGCCCAATATGATGGTGTATTTCCATTAAAAGCAGGTGAAGAAGAATCTTTATCCCCAAATGATTATAGAGAAATTAGAGAATACATAAATAAATATAGGAGTTCTTCTGAATCTTATGATATGATTAAATCTATTTACTCAACAGGTATAAAAAAAGAAGATGAGTGGATTAATGATTACCTCAATATTGGGATAACTTGGTTTGTTGAAGCAATATGGCCTGGACGTGATTCATCATTAGATAATATTAAAAAAATTATCTCTCGAGGACCCCCTCCAATTAAATGATAATTATTGCTTTTTATTTTTATATTCAAGAATCACTCAAAAATTACACTAAAAAATAAGAAAAATTAAAAAATACCTAATTAAATTTTTAAATTTATGTTCCCTCTTCGTAGCCGTGGATATAATTATATTGCTCATCGGTTAACTTATCAATTTCAATGCCCATGGATTGAATCTTTAAGAAACCAACTCTTTCATCAATCTCTACAGGTACATCTACCATTCCAGGCTTCAGTTTATCTTTATTCTTGACTATGTATTCAGAAATTAGAGATTGTAGACCAAATGACATGTCCATAACTTCTGCCGGATGACCCTCTGACAATACTAAATTAGCTAAACGCCCTTTAGCCAATAAATAAATTCTCTTACCATCAGGAAAGATTAGTTCTTCTACATTTTCCCGAATAGGCTTGATTTCCTTAGCGTATTCATAAAGTTCCTTAGTTGGGATCTCAATATCGAAATGTCCTAGGTTACCAAGAATAACACCATTCTTGAGGTTATCGAACATTTCCTTTGTCGGAGCGATGACATGTTTACATCCTGTAGCACTTAGAATTATATCTGCGTCAAGTAAAGCTTTCTCAATGGGCATAACTTGATAACCCGAGAATTTAGCTTGGAGTGCCTTAATGGGATCGACTTCGGTAACAATTACGTTTGCACCAAGCCCCCTGGCTCTCAAAGCCATCCCACTACTGCAATGACCATATCCTGCAATAACTACATTCTTACCTGCAAAAAGAACATGCATTCCATAAATTGCGGAGACTATGCCTTGGCCTGTACCTAATTCATTATCAAACTGATTCTTACATCTAGCATCATTGACAGGAAATAATGGCACTTTCAATACTCCTTGTTTATCCATTGCTCTGAATCTTTTAACACCTGTAGTGGTCTCTTCTTGACATGCAATAATAATACCAGATTTTATAAGTTCTTCATATTCTTGATGAGCAGTAACAATCATATCAGCACCATCATCAATTAAGATGTTTGGTCTGGCATCTAAACATTGTCTTATACACCAATAGAATTCTTCATCAGTATTACCGTGCCATGCAAAAACATTAATTCCTTCTTGTACTAACGCGGCTGCTACGTCATCTTGTGTTGATAGAGGGTTACTACCACACAGATAGACTTCAGCACCACCAGCTTTAAGAGTTCGGGCAAGATTACCTGTTTCTTTTGTTATGTGTAAACAACCAGCTATAATTATATTTTTTAATGGTTTTTCCTTTTGAAATCTTTCACGAATTACCTTTGAAGTAACCGGCATCTTACTTTCTGCTATATAGAGTGCTTCTCTTCCTTGATCAGCTAAATTTTCATCTGCAACCTTATAATTTACCATATAAATCATTCTCTTTTTTGTAAGAATATTAATTTTAATTAATTAATAAACCTTTTTTTGGTTAGATGCAAATATTTATATTTAAATCTTAACAATTAATCAATAAGAATTAAAGAATTTGCAAAAATGTAATAATATGACTCTTCGTAAAGATCGTGAAGAAGCCCAGAGATTTATAAAAAATTTGAGTGGAAAAACCAAATTCATTGTTTCAAAAAATTCACGCGCAATAGGCCTCTCAAGGCAAACGTATCAAAACAAACTTGATAGTTTGAGAGATCAAAAAATAATTACAAATTTTACAATTAACATTAATCCCGATATTCAACCAAATAATTTGAAATATGTAATGCTTGAAATTAAAACTAACCCAAAAGAACCTGAGTTAGTCCATAGATTATTAGAAATACCCCAATTAAGAACATTGGATGGAATTATTGGAGATTTTTCTTTATTCGCCTTATTTATTTTTAAATCTCCTAAAGAATATTATCAGATATTAAACACAATAGATAAAATAATGGCAAAATCATATTTTAAAAAATATCAAATTATTGAAACGATCAAAGTGTTTAAGACAAATGGACTAAGTTTAAGAAAATCAAAAATGTCCTTCGAAGAAGAGCTTCTGGATCAACTAGATGACAAATTATCAGGAAAAAAAGATGATGATAATGAGAACATAGAAATCGAATATCCTGAGAAAATCAATTTAAATCAAATTGCTAAAAATATTCAAGAAATTAAATATGATCCTGAGAGATTTCCCGGTTTAGTTTTGAAGATTGAAAATTCTCCTGTATCAATTTTAATTTTTTCAAAAGGAAAAATAATTATAAATGGTTTAAAGAATATAACAAAAAGAGATCAAATAAAAAATTATATTTTTAGAAGCATAAGGAAAACGGGAATAATCTTAAATAGAAAAGAATTTGATCCTAATTTCGAAATAGATAAGATTGATTATACAATATTAAGTCTTCTGCGAGATAGTCAAGGACTTAGACCAATATCTACATATGAAATAAGAAAAATTTTTAAAGAACAACTTAAAACGGAAATTTCACAATCTACTATTCATAACAGAATAAAAAAACTTGAAATACAGAGAGTGATTCTAAATTACACTGTAAATTTTTGCCCAAAAAAAATTGGTTTTAAAGGAAAGTATCTCCTACGAATAAAACCAAAAGATCCATCAAAATATAATGAGCTTGCCCTTAGATTAGATAGGAACAAAAATATCACTGATTTATTTCGAATAGGGGAACAATATGGACTATTTGCAATCGTAAGAGTTAAAAAAATTGAAGATTATGCTACTTTTATAAGAGATCTATATAGTTCAGAGGAAATAGAAGATACATACTCAAATTTTGTCTTAGATGAGCTAAAACCCTACGTTAATTTCTCAGTTTTTTAGCAAAAACGACTGATATTAACAGTACTTATACTAAACACTACCAAACCTTGAGGTTGAATTTGAAATTAAATGCCTAAATTCTTAATAACTTTGAGATATTTTATAATTTGAACTGAAAGAATTAATATTAATCAATCATACATTTTAATGAAAATATGACTAATTTCTTTGAAGTAATAGCCAGTAAGATTGGTTATTCAAGAATAGGGCGTATAATTTTTTCTAAGGAACGAAAATTATATGTCAAAACTCCTAATATAATAATCCCAATAAAAAGTTCCTTAATGAAACAGTTTAATTTTGTTCAAGAATTTGAAAATCATGATTTATTTACAATTACTAAAGAATTTTTTCTGAAAGTTGGATTTATACGAGAAAAATTTAGAAATAATGGATTTATTTTTACATATACAGGAACCTTACGAAAATTTAAAGAAATATTAATAAAAAATAGTAGTGTATTATCTAAAGATAATATAATCTCACTTATTCCATTTAGTATTCCCACAACCAGTATTAGTAAAGAATTTGCATTAAAAGAAATAGAAAATTATCTTTTTAATGTTCAAAAAATTTTAAGAAAGTATCCTGGTCTAAATTTTGGTATAACTATAAGACTTTTTGATTATGCTGAGCTATTAGATCTTTATATACCCATTTGTAAAGAATTGGAAAATATAAAAATTTTAAATTTATCTGGGTTATTTGATAACCTCAGCAATTTTAGAAATATTTTAAAAAGTATTGTCAAAATAAAAACAGAATTGGATAATAATTTAATCATAATGGCTTCTGGAAGAATAATTCCAAAATGTTATCCATTAATAATATACCTAGGAATAGATTTGATTGATTCCTCTTATTCTTTGTTTTTATCTGCTGAAAATTTCTATGATACAATAGAATATCTACTACCAATATATAAAATAAAATATTTACCGTGTTCTTGCTTGGCATGTAGAGGTATTTTATCTAAAATATTAGAGAATAAATATTCAGCTGAAAAAATTGATTTATTGAGTTTACATAATTTAATCACAGCAAATAATTACATGAATAAAATCAAACAATATCTGAAATTTGAAGATTTTAGGGCATTCGTAGAAAAGTCTTCTTTTGATGATACTAACCTAATTTCAATGTTAAAGATTATAGATAAAGAATATTATGATGTTATTAAATATGAAACCCCTATAATACAAAAAGGTAAAATAGTAAGATGTCTTGGTCCATCATCATATTATAGACCAGATTTTCAACAGTTTAGGGAAAGAACAATTAAAAATTTTGAACCTGAACCTTGGACAAGTTTAATTATTTTACTTCCATGTTCAGCTAAAAAACCCTATTCAGAATCTAAATCTCACAAAAAGTTTTATAGTATTATTAGAAAGTTTCCAGAATTTCCTACTTTCCAAGAACTAATTTTAACCTCACCCCTGGGATGCATTCCTAGACAATTAGAAATGATTTATCCTGTTAATTCTTATGATATTTCCGTTACTGGTGAATGGGATAATGAAGAGATGATAATTACATCAGAAATGCTAATTAGAATAATAGAAAAGTATGATCCAAATATACCTATCATTTGCCATTTAAAAAATGAATATCTCGAAATTATAAATAGAGCTGCTTCAAAATTATCACATAAATTCATTTTCTCTGAAATTTCTGATAAGTTAACTTCTACTAAATCCCTCCGATCTTTAGAGAATTTAATTACTGAATACAAGAACAAATATAAGCCTAAAGGAAGTAGTGTAAAAAATGAAAATTATTCTAAAACTTGGACAAGGAAATCTATAAAAATTTTGGATTATCAATTTGGTAATGGTGCAGGTAATAATATTATATCTAATGGTTTAAAACCTATTAGAAACAGATCCTCTAACCAGATCGATTTAATGGACTTAGAAACTCAAGAAAAACTAGGTGTATTTAAATTTTCAACAGGTCAAATCGAATTAACTACTCTAGGTCTTGAAAGGCTTGTTCACTCTCAATACTCTCTAAATGCAAATTACATTGTCTTTGATGGCGAAGAGATTCAAGGTAACACATTGTTCAGACCTGGAATTTTAGATTATAGCCTAGATCTTATCCCTAGTAATCAAGTAGTGTTATTAGATAAAAAAAAGCAAAATGTTATTGGGTGTGGAGAGTTAATTGTTGGATCTAATTTTTTAAAAAAATCTAAAAGTGGGAGAATTGCAAAAATCAATGAATGAACAAAATTTTTCTCTTGAAGATAGTAATAATATTGTTGAGAAGATTAAAACTATTAGACAATATGCTCTAAAAAGAAAAGTTAATTATAGAGAAGAGCAATTAAAAAGACCAATTAGTTTTTGGACAAAAAAGGATAGACTCAGAAATAATATTGGAAAAGAATTCATAATTATTTTACGATCAAAAGGATGCAGCTGGGCATCAAGTAAGCATGGAGGATGTTCTATGTGTGGATATTACCTAGATGCTGTTAATAAAGATGTAACGACTTCCCAGCTTATCAGTCAATTTGATTATGCCTTTAATGATAAAATAGATGAAATTAAACAAGATTCTTATAATTATAGTCTTAAAATCTTTAATTCTGGGAGCTTTTTAGATGAAAATGAGATATCTAAAGAAACCCAACACCACATTTATGAGAAAATTTCAAAGGTTGAAAAAATTAGAGAAGTAGTTATTGAATCACGATTAGAATATATAACATCAGAAAATCTAGAAGAAATAAGAGAGAGCTTAAATAATAAATATCTTGAAATTGCTATTGGACTTGAGACTGTAGATGATTATATCAGAAATAATTTTATAAACAAAGGAGTTTTACTTAAAGATTTTAAAAGTGTTTTGAATAAATGTAAAGAGCACGATATTGGTGTGAAAGTATATTTGTTATTTAAACCACCTTTTCTAAATGAACAAGCAGCAATTGATGATTGTTCATATTCAATTCGCACATTAATAGATTTAGGGGTGAATTCAATTTCTATTAATCCTACTAATATTCAAAAAGGAACTCTTGTAGAACATCTATGGTTCCAAAATAGATATAGACCACCTTGGTATTATTCACTTTTTAAATGTATAAAAAAATCTGTAAGTCAGAATGATTTAAAAAACGTGCGATTGTTATCTGATCCTTCTGGAGCGGGAACAAAAAGAGGGATCCACAACTGTTTGAATAAAGAATGTGAGACTTCTGCAAAAGAAAGACTCAAGAATTTTGTGCTTTCTCAAAATTTAAATGAGTTGGAGCAGAAAGAATATGATTGCAACTGTAAGAAAAAATATAACTTGACGAAAGATTATATTTGAAAATATTTTTTTGATAATTTCAATAACAAAATCATTTGTAGATTGGTTAAAACGATATTTCCATTTTTGTAAGTAAGGCTTGTAAAAACCATTATATTTAAATATTAACAACCATCATTTATTTTAAATTAAATTTCATCCACTTAGCTAGGGGATCTCTTGAAAAAGAACTGGATTAAATTGAATCTATTCTATATTGGTAAATCATCGAAAAATCATCAAATTTTTAGAGCGAAACAATGGAATAATAAATTAGAACAAATTATTAAAAATTCCATTTATAATGAGAAGTACGAGAAAATTGGATTCATTAAAGATGTATTTGGTCCAGTAGATTTTCCTTTCATTTCAATTAAAGCTTTGCCTAAACAAACTTTTAACCCCGATGATAAAATATATACTAAAATAAATTAATTTTTAAAATATATTAAAAATTCTTTTAAAAATCAAGATTATTATAAAAAAAGGTGTACTTTATTTCAAGTTGGAGAGATCTGAAATCTGTATTAGAGGAGGACTCAAATACAGAAATTAATATTTGTAATGAATGTGGAAAAGATATATTTTTTGATGAGAATAGAGGGTTACTAGTCTGTGAAGAATGTGGTTTAGTTCATTCTGAAAAGCATATTGATCGCGGTCCAGAATGGAGAGCTTTTGACGCCGATCAAAAAAAGAAGAGAACGAGAACAGGCGCTCCTATGACTTATATGATACATGATAAAGGGCTTAGTACTATGATAGATTGGAAGAATAGAGATATTTTTGGAAAGGAGATCCCTGCTAAATTGAGAGGTCAAATATATAGACTCAGAAAGTGGCAGAGCCGCATTAGAGTATCTGATGCTACTGAAAGAAACCTTACTTTTGCATTAAGTGAACTTGATCGTATGGCTTCTAACCTTGATCTTCAAAAAAACTTAAGAGAATGTTCAGCTAAAATATACAGAGATGCAGTTGAGGCTCACTTAATTCGTGGAAGAAGTATAGAAGGAGTAGCTGCTGCTAGTTTATATGCTGCTTGTAGAATGTATAAGGTTCCACGTACATTAAATGAGATAGCTGAAGTTGCTCGAGTAGATAAGAAAGAAATTGGAAGATCTTTTAGATTTATATCTAATGAATTATCTTTGGAATTAAATCCAACTAAACCAATCGATTTTCTTACAAGATTTATTTCAGAGTTAGGTTTAACAAACAAATGCCAAAAAACGGCAAAGTCAATAATAAGAATTGCAGAAGAACGGGGTTTAACCTCTGGTAGAGGTCCTACGGGGGTTTGTGCGGCGGCCATTTATGCTTCGTGTATTTTATCTAATGAAAGAAGAACTCAAAGAAAAATTGCTCGTGTTAGTTGTGTAACTGAGGTAACTGTCCGAAATCGCTTCAGTGAACTCGTAGAAAATTTGAATTTAGGTATTTCATTAAAGAGAAACAATAAATAAACAAATACCATTAATTCTAAACTTTAACCATATTTTCTTAATATCAAGGGTACAAAGTCCTAATTTTAAAAATATTAACTTGGTTCTAATTTAAGATTGGTATTATCTTCATATTATAACATTTAATGATGTATTAACTTTAATTAGATCATATTGATAGATTAGGTGCTAATAAGAATGGATAAGCTAGTAAACCAAAGTGAGGTTAATTATTTTTTGTACAGGATAGAGAAAAATTTCCCGAGCTTTGTTGCCGGAATTATTACTGATCGTCATGGTTTCCCGATTGCGTCTAAAATATCGAAGAAATTATGGTTACTCGAAAACACATTAGCGTTGTCTGCGATTGTTAAAAAAAAGGGTTTTATAGAAGATCCACATCTAGTTCAAATTAAAAAAGATTTGGACAAATCTAAAAATTACAAATTATTAGTATTATTAGAAAAATCAAAAGAATATAAGAGTCGACTGAAGCCACTAAAAGGTTTGATTAAATCACAGGAGCTTTTCTAACAGAAAAATTTACAGAAAAAAGTTTGAAATTATTTTTTATTGCGTTTCGTAGAAAAACAAATTGCTTACTTAAATTTTTATATTTATAATATCTTCATTAATTCAAGCTAGTATAAGGTAAAAATATAAAGTTTGGTTTAAATAAATATTTTTTAACCTTAAAGAAATTGATAAGAAAAGAGATAATAATTTATAGGTTGTTAAATATTTGAGTTATTCCGAGGATGAGCTTAGATTAAAGAAGATTTTAACTTTAATTATAAATAGTACGCCAGGGTTAAAGTTTGCGCTCATCACTGATGATACAGGAATAACAATTCTAAGTCAATCTAAATTTAAGTTTTCTTCTGAAAATGGGATTTCTGTAGAAAAGATTGGGGCTATTGGGGGGGCAGTCTTTGTTGCAGGAGAGGAACAAGGTCATATTTTAGGTTATGGGGCGATAGACCTTCAAATTACCGAATATCTTGAAGGTATGATTTTCTCGATGAAAGTTGGTAAAGGAGTTTTATGCATTGTATCTGATAAAAATGCTCAGATCGGATTCATCAGAGCTACTATGAAAAAATGGGCACCCAAAATTGCTTTAATTTTAAATAGGTATTTACAAGCCGATCAGGCAGAGCTAGGTAAAGAAGTAAAGGAATTATTTAGATCTGATTCTATGGGTATGTTATAAAAAAATCAGCATATTATTGTCGCCTAAAACACTAACACTGTTTTTTCATTTTAAGGATATACCTTTCAAATCAAAAATGTTCTCTCGTGCTAGGCTTTAATTAATATGCCTTTTTGGGACATAATCATGTTTCCTGTCTGGGTACTGACTCGAACTTCATTGCTCGACCTTTAGTCTGTAGCTAAGTTAAGAGCCCATTTTTCCAGGAAAAATATTGATTAATCAACTCGAGTGTAAGCGTACTCTTGCGCTCCATAATCATCATATTTTCACATATTTTTATGAGCCCTCGATGACGCATTTAGCCCTTCATAGTTGTCCCAATATATAAATAGAATAATGTAATTATAAAAATTTCTATTTTTTAGAAAAAGGAAAAGGATCTTTTTTATCTAATCCTTTAATTTTATCTTCAATTCTTGATATTAAACTATTTAGACAATTAAAGAGTAATTTTCTTATGACTTCATAATTTAGATCAATTTCTATATCATTATAATGAAAATCTGAATCCTTGTAAAAGGCTTTATAAACATTTTCTGTTTTTAGGATTTTATAACTTGAATCTACGAGGAAGGCATAAAGATCTTCACTTTTATAATCAATTTTCATTATCAATGAGAGCATAGCAAATTCTTTTTTGCCACGTGCCCATTCAGACGGGATCTCAAAATGAAAATTGATTATTTTCTTTTTTTTTGTTATAAGAACGATTTCAAAAAAAGTCTCGTTGATTTCAAGGTCAAAGAATTTGATTAGTGAATTAATAATCTCTTCTTCTAATTTTTCATCAGGATATGATAATAAAACACTAGGGCCTCTAATTTGATGGAAAAAAGTTAGGACTAAGTGAATATCTTTTCACCAAGAGTTTATTAGAATATAAATTTTACAAATTTAAAATTAATTTTATAGAAAAAGTCTATTGTAATATTTTATTGATAAATACTCTCAACCCAGTTTTCTAACTCTAAATATAATTTTTTTAAATTGTCAATTTGTTCTTCAGTTGCGTCCCAATAACCTCTATTTCCTGCTTGTAGTATGTTACTAATGATATCCATCATTGCAAATCTGTTATTTTTAATAATTGCCTCTCGAATTTCCTCATTTTCTACATATTGTTGGTAACTTTTATCCCAAATCCAATTATCTACAGCGTGAGTAGTAGCAGCAAGCCCTAAAACATTCTCAACTCTTTCAGCAATTTTTTGACCACCATGATATTTATGAGCTAACATTGCTTCTATCCATCGAGGATTCAATGATCTTGTAATTGCTCCTTCCTTGATACTTTTCTCTAAAGGATCAACTTTTATCTCTCTTGTTGTCGTATCTGCAATATAAATATTTGCTTGTTCTCCATTAATTTCATTAAAAACTCTTGCTAATCCGCCAGTAAATTCAAAATAATGATCGAGATCTGTTATATGATATTCAGAAGAATCTCTTACTTGGCTCATTATATCAATCTTACTTATATTTTCTGTAAAAGTTTCAATAATTTTTTGAACTTTCTGATTTTTCATATAGGCAAAGCTCATGCAATTTACATAATCATTAACTAATTCTTTTTCATCTTCCCAAATTCCCGCTGAAATAATATCAGTCAAGTTAGTATTATATTTTCCTGGTGCAGGACCATATATCCTAGCCTTAGGGAGTTCTAAACCTTTTTGTTTTAATTCCATTGTGCTCTTTCTAACAAAATTCTTATCATAAGGCTCATCTAAATTTTCCACTAATTCTACTGCCTCATTTAATAAATTTAAAATATAAGGAAAAGTATCTCTAAAAATCCCACAAATAGTAACAATAACATTAATTCGAGGGTGCTTCATTTCTTCAAGAGGTATTACTTCAAGTTCAGTTGTCCATACAGATCTATTTTTAATTGGTCTAACACCTAAGTAATTAAAAATTTGTCCAATAGTTTCACCTCCTGTTTTCATTGTTTCGAAAGCCCATAGAACTACACTTGTTGTTTCAGGAAATGTTCCGTATTCTTTTTTATAATTCTCAATTAATTTTTCGGCAATTATTGTTCCTCTCTTATAAGCTGTCGTACTTGGGATTAATCTTGGATCAAACCCGTAAGAATTTCTACCTGTTGGAAATATGTGTGGTGAACGTATTGGGTCACCACCAAGTCCGGGTTCTACATATCCCCCTTCTAATCCTCGAATTAAATTTTCCATCTCCATAGACCTATCAATTCGAAAGAGGAAATCTTTGATCCAGTTTTTTAAAGACAAATATTCCTCCTCGTTTAACTCATTTTGCTTAATTTCTTTTTCTGAACCATAGATCTCATCCATAATTTCTTGTATTTTTATCTCTAAAATATCAGATCGTTGTTTTTCTTGTCTTTCGAATTTCAATAACATTTCCCTTAAATTATCGGGTATTTCACTTGAATTCAAAAGAACTTGAAGAATAAGATCATTTTTCTCTTCCATATTATAACTTTTGCCTAATACATGAAGCCCCATTGGTATAACTGCTGTTTTATATCTATATAATAAATCTTCAAGCTCATCAATTGATGAATATTCAAAATTCAAATTTTTAGCTATTTTCGAGATATCATTTTCCATGTCTCTAATTCTACCGGCTTTTACTGGATTAATTGGTTCTTTTAAATCTAAAATTCTTTCATTTTGATATTCTGAGATTAAAGATTCTAGTTTAGCAAGTTCTTGATATAAATCGGAATTTTTGAAAGTGGGTCCTGCGTGGTTTATTATAACAGCATTTCCCCTTCTTTTTGCTATTGCTGATTCACTGGTGTTTGTTATGTGATAATAATACAAATTCGGTATTGTCCCAATGAGATTTAAACAGAAATCATCTGGGCCTCCAGAAGTTTGCTTTCCTGGTTGAAATTCAACAGTTCCATGTGTTCCAAAGTGAATTATCGCATCTATATTTAAAATATTTTCAAGATAACGATAAAAAGCTATATATTGATGATGAGGAGGTAAATTCTTATCGTGATAATCATTAGGGTCTCCAGAAATCATGCTTCTGGCAGGTTGTAATGCAATATATATATTTTTAAATTGTATTATAGGAAGTTTAAAATGATTATTTTCAACATTTATTTTCCCTGGGGGGGCTCCCCAACGTTCAATAACTTTATTATAAAGTTCTTCTGGTAATTGATTAAAATATGTTAAATATTCCTCGTTTTTCCATTTTATTCCTTTAAAAACTTCTACATTTGTATATTTTGCATTATTTAGAGCTCCACTTTCAATAAAAATATCTGATAAATTCTTATCTTCAGGGATATTTTCTCCGTTATACCCTTCTTTCATTAAAAAATATATTAAATTCCTAACTGATTTAGAAACATCTAAATAGGCGGCATTTCCTATCTTATCCTCACTTGGGGGATAATTATATATAATAATCGCAATTTTTTTTTCTGAATTATTTTTAATGCGTAGATTAAGCCATTTCTTTACTCTCCCAATAATAAAATTAATATGATGGGAAATAGAAGCAACCTCTAAAACTTCTGAATGTATCTCTTCAGAATACCCCAAATTTCGCATACATCCAACAGTCATCATCTCAATTCTCCCATCTAATTCTGGCATTACAATTGATATAACTTGATTTATCGGACTAGATCCCTGTTCCGACTTAATATATTCATCATAAAGAAGATCATATTGAATAATTGGATTGATATGAGGTACATTCATATTTTTGTATAAGTTTAGTGTTATAGAAGAATCTCCTCCAAATGGCCCACCGTTAAGTTGGAAATATTGAAGATTGATAATTAAACTTACAAGATTCCTCCTATTTTTAAAAAAAAATTTTTGGTGAGCTTCAATATTAAATAATACTTCTGAATAAACTGGAATAATATTAAATTCAGATAATTTATTTACAAATTCTTCAATTATCGGCAATGACTGCTCAAAATAAAGTGATCCATAAAAAAATAAACCTATCGTTTGTTTATCGGGATTTATTGGTTTAAAATTTAGATATTCATCTAAAGTGTCAAAATATTTGTTTGAAATTGGCTCATATATTCCAATTTCAGGGATTTTTAATGGTTTAGGTACTTTAATATATTTAAATCCTAAGTAATTTTTTAAAAGAAATAAGATCAAATTTTTATGGTTTTCTGCTATTCCAGCAAAGCCATGACTCCAATAATCTCTTAAATATATCCAATTTCTAATATGTCTAAGCAATCTAAATGGAAAAATTTTCGAAAATTTACCCATAATCTTGTCTATTTTCATGCCTTTATTAACCGCTTCAGTGATATCTTGTACTTCATCAAAGCCTAATTCTAATTTTTTTTGGGGTACTGGAATTTTACGACCTATGAAAGACCCTAGTTTAGTAAGTTTCATAAGTTGAGGATTTCCTCCAATTAATGTTATAATTTGTTTTGTTTCAAATAATTCTGGGTTTTCTTTTTCCATTGTATCGTAAGTTTCTTCAAGAATATCCACTGCTAAACAATGGCCTCTTATATCAATGAGCATTACATCAGATTCATAAATTTCTTTAACAAATTCTTCTTTTGAAACCTTTCCATCATTAACATCATTCAAAAAATAAGTTTTAAAACTAAAAATTCGCCCAAATTTTTGATAAATTTCTATTATACCCTCAGTAATCCACTTCATAAATACAGCGGCAGTAATAATAGAAATTTTGGGTATTTTTTTCATTTCATCTAAATATTCATTCATTACACAATCAAATACTTATTTTGTTCTTTCTAGAATCCCTTCAATAGTTAAAATTTGGCTTAATTTATCTTGATTTAAATTGTTAATATGATAATATGCAGCATTAGCAGATTTTGCTAATTTCTTACAGAGCTCTAATTTTAAATTTGAATCTTCAACATCAATAACAATCGTGTCGATATTATGTTTTGTAATTTGTTCACCCGCTTTTAATATATCATCAATAGCATCGTTATAATATACATTCCCTCTTGCATCTGTTAAAAGTATAATTAACGGTATATATCCTGTTTTCTTCCGTGTCTCTTCAAGTGCCACATCCATAGCTTTTACTAAACCAGCAACAAGTGGAGTAGTTCCACCAGTCCTGATCTCTTTCAATAATTTATATGCTAAATCTGTGCTTCTAGTTGGCGGTAAAATTATTTCTGCTTTTTCATTCCTAAACACAATTAATGATACTTTATCGCGATGCACATAATTAATTTGTAAAATAGAAAAAATAGCACCCTTTATTACTTCCATTCTACTATTAACTCCCATTGATCCAGAAGCATCAACACAAAAAATAATTAGATAACTTGATTTACCCATTCTTTTCTTAATGTGAATGTGATCTTCCTTAACAGTTAATTTTCTCCCATACTTAATTGCATCTCTATTTTCAGGTTTTAATGCTGCCTCATTTATTGTTTCATTCAAAGCAATATCGTGTGAGGTTGGAATATCAAAATCTCTAGGTTTTTGACCTCCAATATACTTTCCACGGACGCTTTTAGTTGGATGTATGATTCTTTGCCCAGATGTATTCATAATTTTTCTTATCTTTTTATTTTGAATAATCTTATCTGCTTTCACATTTTTATTTATTTCAAATACTTCCTCCTTTACGTTCAAAATTTGGTGATCATTCTCATTTTCATTTATTTTATTCATTTTTTCCTCTTCTTGCTCTGCAAATATTTTTTCAATATCATTATCATCAAGAGTTTGATCTTCAAATGGTAATTTTCTTAATCTGTGATTAAGAGCAAGTTTAGCGGCAATTTTTATATCTTCTTCTGTTATTTTATCTCTTCCCTCTAATGCCGCTAAGGTTTTAGCTGTACGAGCAATTGTTATATCTGCTCTATGACCATCTACTTGAAATATAATACAGGTTTTCGCAATTTTTTTTAAGAAATCCTCTGAAATAGTTACTTGATTTAGGAGCTTTTTAGCATTCAGAATCTTACTTCTTAATTTTTTTTGATCTTTTTCATATTTTTTCAAGAACAAATGAGGTTTACTTTGAAATTCCTCGACATTTCTCACAATCTGAACTCTTTTATCAATATCTTCAATTCTTTCAACATCAATACATAATCCAAATCGGTCGAGGAGTTGGGGTCTTAAATTGCCTTCTTCTGGATTCATTGTTCCAACTAAAATAAAACTAGAAGGATGATGAAAACTAATCCCCTCACGTTCAATTATGTTTAATCCCATAGCAGCACTATCTAATAATATATCAGCGACGTTATCTGCCAAAAGATTAACTTCATCGATATAAAGAATATTTCTGTGAGCCTCAGCTAATATTCCTGGTTCTAAAAATTTCAATCCTTCCTTTAATGCTCTTTTTATATCAATTGTACCTACAACTCTATCTTCAGTTGCATTTATTGGAAGGGTAATAACCCTCATTTTTTTACTATCAATATCACTCTCATCTATTTGATAATTTTGATATTTTTCTTGACAGGTATGACACATTTCTTTTGGATCTGAGGGATTACAATTAAATAAACATGATTTGATATATTGTATTTCGGGTAAAATATCGGCTAGAGCTCTAACAGCTGTTGATTTGGCAGTTCCTCTCATTCCACGTATCAATACACCTCCAATTTTTGGATTTACAGCATTTAATATCAGTGCTAATTTCATTAAATCTTGGCCAATTATCGCAGTAAAGGGATAAACAATTTTATGAGTCATTTTAAATTATAGCTTAATTATTTTTAGAATTCATACTAAATTATAATTTTTTCATATCGAATAAGTTTTTAAAAAATTTAAGAATTTCTTTTTTAATTTATATAAAAATATGTGCCAAAATTTTACAAATAAATGCAATAATCCTTTAAAACAGAGGGAATGATGCCTAAAGAATTAAAAAAAAAAAATAGTAAATATTAAAATTATACACTTCTTTATTTGTTTCCAAATTTTTTGAATACCAATATACCTATTATTATAATAATAATGCTTACAATCGAAATAAAAGCAAAATCGATTAAAATGTTGCTACTTAATAAAGAAACTCCGCTATATATTGAAGATATCGCATCTGTCGCATAGTAACTTGGAAGTGCCATAGCAATGATCCTTGTGGTATCAGTAATAGGTATGAATGTACCAAAAAACATCTGAGGTAAAATGAATACAAACGACAATCCAGTAGCAGTTCCAGAGCTTTTCGCAATTGTTGCTGTTATAAGACCTAATCCTACAGAGCTAAGAGAGAAAATTGCCATTAATAGAAAAGCAAATAACAATCCTCCTATATTAGTGTTAGGACTGAATCCAAAAGGTAAAGCAAGAAGGAATACTATAAGCACTTGCAACATTGCTATAATCATATTTGAAACGATTTGACTTCCCATGAAATCTCCAGAAGTCATAGGAGTTGTATTCAGTCTTCTTAACAATCCTTGTTCTCTTATATCACTAAAAGATTGAGCAACTGTCATGATTATAAATATACACGCATAAGCAAATAATCCTGGTGCCATTGCATCAAAACTTATCCCTAGTGCAGGATCACTGAAAGCGAATCCAAAAACTAATGTAAGCACTGCGGGAAATAGAAGCATTAGAAATAAATAGGCTGGTTCTCGAATAACTTTTTTTAATTCCATTTTTAATAAAGCTATAACTCGCTGCATTTTCATTTACATACCCTCCATAATTCTTCTACCTGTAATTTTCATAAATACTCCCTCTAAGTTATTTGATTGATATTTTTCCATTAAATCTTTAGGGGTGCCAATTTCCAATAGTTCCCCATAATCTATAATAGCAACCCTATCACATAATTCTTCTGCTTCCTCAATATAATGAGTAGTTAAGAATATCGTTTTGTTCACTTGCTTTAGACTTCCTATAAATTCCCATGTTTTTCTTCGAACTCGTGGATCCATTCCAACTGTGGGCTCATCTAAAAATAAAATCATTGGATCGTGAATTAAAGCAATAATCAAATTTAATTGACGAAGCATACCACCGCTATAACCTTTAGCCATTCTTTTACTAGCTTTAGCAAGATCTAAAGTTTTTAAAAGTAATTCCGTTCTTCTTTTTATCTCATCTTTAGGCATTAAATGGAGATTCCCGAAAAGCGCAATATTTTCTTTACCAGAAAGTTGTTTAAAAACAGCAGGTTCTTGGGGACTAACTCCAATTAATTCTTTAATATTTGGTAGGTCTTCATGAATATCATAACCATTTACTAAAGCGGTTCCATCTGTTGGTTTAAGTAAGCCAATCAACATTTGAATAGTTGTAGTTTTTCCTGCGCCATTTGGTCCTAAAAAACCAAAAAGTTCTCCAGATTTGACTTGAAATGAAATTCCATCAACGGCTTTCACATCATCATCACCCTTCTTCCCTCTAAAATGTTTTTTAAGATCCCTAACTTCAATTGATATTTCACTATTAGGATAACGTATATTTTCGGGTTTTTCATATGGTTTTGTTTTAGTTTTTATTTCATCCATTTTTTTTCACATTAATTTTATTGTTATTTAATTTATTTCTTAGAATATTATAAAACATTCTTAGTCCAATTTTTGATATTGAAATATGAAAAAACGTATTTAAAATTAATGCGAACTTAGTCTATCTAAAAAGGGAAAAATGTATAAGAAAATTGGGACATTTTTAACCCACTAGGGTGATAAATTATACCATATAGAATTATTTTCTTTTTATATAACTTTTTAAACTAGTTTTCTTTAGACTTTATTCAAAAATTTAAAAATCTCTATATAAATCAATTCTTCAATTTGAGTTCCCATTGTTATACTAGTAATTAGAGAAAAAGAATATAAAAAACTGTTGATTATTTTGATTTCAATTTAATTTCCTTTACCATATCCTCTAAATATGTATCGATCCAGGTTGGAAACATTTTTCCCTCAATAAGTACCGTTAGATCAACCCTCTCATAGTTTTCAGATAAGAACAGGTCTCGTAAATCTTGAAGTTCCTTCATAGACTGTGTCCATATAGAAATAAGTTTAAAGTTAGGAAGGTTAGTAAATGACCAGATAAAGAGTATTTTTGAACCTAATTTTTTTTTTAATTTTTCTTCAAATTCTTTATCATCAATTATTGTATTGGGGTTTATTTTTAAATTTATCATTGAAGGTATAATTCCTGTTTTGTCAAGATACCAATCTATTTGAAATTGAACAAGAAAATTTTCGGTTAGGCGATCTAATCTTCTTCTTATTGTTTTAGTTGAAGCTCCAACATCAAGGGCAATATCAGAGATTGACTTTCTAGAATTATTTTTTAATGAATTAATAATAAGATAATCCAAATCAGTAGGAGGTTTAAAATTTAATTCTTCTACTGGAATGGGTGGCATTCTTTTATCAATGCCAATAATCAAATCAGTTAGATTTGCTATTTTCCGAATATATGACACTAAAGCGTCTAATTCACTTATATTCCTAAGATTTGCATGGATATAAAAGGCATTACCACTACCTTGCTTAACATTATATATATATTCATTTTCACCCAATTTATTAATCAATTGCTTTTTTTGTCTTATATTTGAAAAACCGAATATAATAATATTGGTTATCCCAGGAAAATTGGGGAATCCTAATTTTGCTCTAAATCCTTTTATTACTCCGAGATCTACTAAGTTCTTTACTCTTTTGTGAATAGAATTCACACTCATATCAAACTTTTCAGCTAATTCTTTATAAGGTATCCTTGAATTAACCATCAAGATCAATGAGAGTGAAATATCTATTTCATCCATGCTATTACCTTTTTGTTTTCAATTTTGGATAGTTGAATTATATTGTTAACAATTCTTAATATAATAATTTTAATTAAAAAACTGTTTCCCATATATATAAAATAAAGTGCTATTGTTATGACTATTATATTCTTTATCAATTCTAAAACGGTAAATGTTAATAATTATCATATAAAAGACATCCCAGGGTCTTCAGGAAGATTAGATGTAATTTCACGATGCATTTTAGCGGCACTAATAAAAAATAATAGTTTTGAGAAAAATACTCAAATTTGGGTATTTCTAGATCGTTATGGCACTTATATTTTTTCTTCAGATAATTTTAACTATGAAAATTTCCCAAAAAATGAATTACTCTTCACAGATTATTTTGTAGGGGTCCTTCAGAAAATTAATAATGAAAATCAACCTTTCAATCCATTAAACATGGTAAAAAAATCAAATAAGGGGATTATAGAAGCCATAAAGCATTTCAAAAAATTAGATTATAATACTTATATTCTTCAAGAACAAGGAAAAGATTTTTTCACACTCTTGCGTAGCATTAAGGAACAAGATAATATTATTTTTATCTTAGGGAGTCAAGAAGATCATTTTCTTAATTCAGATGAATTACTAGCATTAAATATTCCAACTATAAGTTTAGGAAATCAATCGTATTTAGCTTCCTCCGTTATTCGATTATTGAAATTATATATATTGGGATTATAATAAATTTTTTATTATAAAGAAATTTTAAAAATATTAATTGAAACAATGAGATTATTGGATGTATTAAGGATTTGAATGAAACAGAGGATACAAATAAAAGAATTCGACAGAAAGAAATTTCAAATAAATACATAAATCGTCCAGTAGAATTTCTAATTAAACATAATTTTACGCCAAACAAGATTTCTTATGTAGGGTTTGTATTATCTTTAGTTGCATCATTATTGATGGGAATATACGGATTATATTTTTCAATTTGGCTTTCATGGATAATACCTGCTCTCTTAGGAATAGCAGGTGCTTTTGATTTATTTGATGGAGAAGTCGCTAGAAGAACGAATAAAGAAACTCAAGCGGGTGCATTTCTGGATTCAAATTTAGATAGACTTTCTGATGCTATTTTTGTTTTGGCATTAATTTATGGCGGTTTGTTAGATTTTTTATTAGGATATATTATATTATTTTTAGTTATTATGATTTCGTATGTACGTTCAAGAGCCGAAAATGAAGGTGTTAATATGAAAGGTGTTGGATTTATGGAACGAGCTGAACGAATGCTTTTCTTAATATTTGCTATAATCATAGAATTAATATTATATTTTACAACATTCCTTTTATTCAATGAACCCTTTACAGTTTCTATTCCGTTTATCACTAGAGTCCCTGTCACACCAATTTTTCTAATTAGTATTCTAATTTACACGTTTACTTTGATTTATACAGTTATACAAAGATTAAGCTATACTTTTAAGACTTTAAAAAATTAGACATAAATTATGCCCTTAGTTTCTTAGCTCTTAAAATATCAATTTTCAATATTTTTGTTGTACTTTTTCGTGCTAAAGAATAAATTTTTTAAGTTTTATACAATTCAATTAGAATATAGAGTAAAGATATATAAGAAAAAATTAAAAGTAGCTGATTTTTATTCCAAAAAAAAGAAAAAGTGGTGGAAGAAGCGGCTCTAGTAAAGGACATTATGCTAGGGTTCAATGTAGTAAATGTGGAAGATTTGTAGCTAGAAGTAAAGCAAAGGCAGTGACGAGAAGAGTTTCTCTTGTTGATAGCCGAATGTATACTGAATTAAAAAAATCAGGTACAATTATTCAAGCTCCAAGTAAGACTAAGTACTACTGTATTTCATGTGCAATACATGGCCATCAAATCTCACAACGAGATAAGAGTTTAAGAAAATATTAATTACCAGTTCATTTATTAAGTCGTTTTTCTTCATATATTTAGTTGTTTAAAGAAACTGGGCAGAGTATATTTAATTTGAACTTGATTTTCATTTGTAATTTCTATAACAGCTCGTATTAGGAAAACATTTCTCAACTCTTCATCAGGTTCGTATATCTTTACTTTTGCTTTAGGTTTTATTTTTAGTGTGTAATTTTCTGCAATCCCAGTAACATTTTCTGTTGTTTTCAATTTAATTCCAAGTAAGCCAAGTTCATAATGGGAAATAATGAATAGAATCTCTCCTTCTTTTTCAGAGTTTTTCTCAAAATGAACTACTTCCAAATAATCCTCTTTCAACTCCTTAGGAAGTTTAGCAAAAGGAATGATCTTTTTCCTTCCTGAAATATATTTAAAAGGCGTATACAATAGTACGTTAAAACTAGCTATTTTCTTAATTTGTTCATTATATTTTTCTACATCTTTAATTTCATATGCCCTATCCAATAAAAGATCCAATTTATCAACCATGTCCTCTGCGGAATAACCAACCAGAACCGTTGCGATATAAGCTCTTTTTAATTTTTCAATCAATATTTCGCTTTTAAACGACAATTTATAATCAATAGAAATTTCTAGTGCTTGATTATAAAGATTAGCCGCAATTTGAGAATGCCCTAGAGCTAAGAAATAATCCCCAAGCTCACTAAATACGATTATTGCATCAAGAAAATTTTTATCCAGATCCATCTTAGAAATTTCATCCATTATATTCATTGCTGTACTCCTATCTTCACCTTGAATATATAGTGCTATCGCTTTTCCAATTAAACATTTAAGTCGGAGTTTATCATCTTCATAAATATCTGCTAGTTCCTCACTAAAATTATATTGTTTAATCGCCTTTTCATAAAGCCCATGAAATAGGTATATCAAGGCTTTTATATAATTTAGAGTCAAACACGTTTTATAATTATGAATTATGACAGCGAATAATGCTGCTCTTTCAAGTGAATCAACTGCAGCATTAATACGGCCGAGAGATACCAATAAAAATGATCTTAAAAATTCCACCTTACTAATTTCAGAACATATCAACTGTTCAACAATCTCATAATCCTTTAGATTTGTTAATTGGCCGGATGCAACTTGAAGTAAAGAGACTAAAAATCCATTCCCCGTTTTTAAGTATTTTATAGCATCTTTTGTTTCACTTTTAATTATCGCTTCACGAGCTCGAATTACATACTCTCTTGAGATCTTCAAATTTTCAAGAAATTTTAGAATCCCAATTATTTTTTCCTCCTCACTTTGAGGGAGATCTTGGTTTGTAATATATTTCTCTGCAATATCTATTTCAATTATATATTTAGAAGTTCCTATCTCAAACTTTACACCAGTATCTGGATTTTCTAACTCTAAATCTTGAGTTAAAATTGAGCTTTCTGTTACAGCTATTGCCTTTTCAATCAACCAGGTTATTTTTTGTTCAGCAGGATAAATTTTAGAGCGTTCAATCATATAGGATAATGTGTAATTAAGACTTTTCTTCCAGATATCTTTAAAATATTTTCGCATTTGCGAATTAGTAGTTGATTTC
>JAEOTV010000172.1 GCA_016839635.1 Promethearchaeota archaeon
AGCAATATATATTTTTCTTGGGTCATACTTTTTAATCATTTTAATACCTGCTAACATAGTAAATCCTGAAGCTAAACCATCATCAAGTAAAAGGATATTCTTATTTTTTATATTTTTAGCATAATATTCTTGTAAATTTAGTTCTTTATCATAAAATTGAATTCTTTTTTGGATTTCTTCTTTTGTAAGCTTAATTGAATTATTTATCTGTTTATCTGACAGATTTAATTGGTTTAATAGTGGTTGGTTAAATAAAACAGTACCATCAGTTGTAACTGCTCCAAATCCGGCTTCTGTATTATGTGGAATCTCTATTTTTCTTACTATTAGTATATCATAATAGATATTTAGCTGCGAACAGAATCCTTCTGATACTGGGACTCCTCCATTGGGAATGGCATAACAAAAATAGATATTGGGAGATTGAGAAATCTGAATATATAAATCTTCATTCTTATCTTTAAGATACTCGGAGAGGATCTTCCCTGCTTTTATTCTAGATTCATACTTAATTGTTCTTATCATGAACTTCTATTTTATTAATAATTGATGGCGTAAAGTTTGTATTACTATTTTATTCTAATCGACATTCTTGATATGCATAATAAAGACATTATCTGATATATTTATATATATGGAATTGGATTAGTATTGTAACTATTCTTTAATCCACAAATAATAGATGAGAATATATGAGGAAGTCTATCCCAATTTTAGTGTGTTTATTGGGGCTCTTTTTCTTTATACCATTTATGAATTTCTCTAGAGCATTACCTCCTAGTTATGTCGGAGTCCAAGTAGGAGAAGAATACCCATGGACAATAAATATTAATGTTAATACTTTTACACAATTCGCAGCTGATATGAATCAAACAGTTCCATCAGAATTATCAATGTTTGCAACTATGGGTGGAATTCAAATGAAAGGTGAAATTGCATGGATTAGTGATGAAATTACTGATGTCGTTAACTATGTTATAGTTAATGTATCAATCTTTATGCTAGTGCCGGGATACGGGTGGCAGCAATTTCCAGGACCAGGAGCAGATGTACCTGTTTTTATGTTAAATCATACAATATCAAACTATTTTAATACCACAATAAATATGATGGAGGTTATCTCGTTCCCACCTCTTATCGGCTTTGCCATGCCATTTTTAATTGTCCCTCATAATCTAAACTGGACAAAAGCAATAAATGGCCTCTTGGATGTTTTTGAGGGTTTCACTGGAGGAATGTCGGGAATAACTCTAGAAGAGTATGGAAGAGGCTTTAAAATAACCATACCAGAACAATTGGTCAATGGAACTACGGTGAAAGAAACCACATACATGGCTCAATGGAATGAACAGGGCGTTTTTGGGAAAGGTCTTGTGACTTATGGAGGTGCTCCACTGATGTCTGTGAATATTGATATTAGTGAAATTCCTGGTTATGAAATCGGAATTTTAGTTGGTGTACTTGGTGTCAGTGCAATAGGAATTATTTATTATGTAAAGAAAAGGAAATAAAACCCGAAATTAACAATCTTTTTTTTTTATTATTCTAATATAAATTAAATAATACAGCTATTAGATTCATATGGAGTTTTTAGATTCGATACTTTTTGTCTTCTTTATACTCATTCTATTATGGCTAATCAAAGCTGATTTTCTTTTTATAATTTTAGGTATTGCAGCTTTTTTATATTTTCTACTAATATTGTTTTCAGAAAATCCGTTAGGAATAACATTATCAATATTGAACTTTCTATTTTTGAATCCTTTAGGATTATTAATAATATTTATTCCATTGATTATATATCTTTTAAGAGAAGGAGTGAAAAAGTATAGAATTCAAAAAAGAGAATAAAAGTTCTTACTCAATTTTATTTAATTTACCAATACCTAAGTAAATCATTAACGATGCCAATATACCGGATATTCCTATATTTACTAACAGGATATATATTATACCGATTGAAGCAGGAACGACGGGGGATAAATTTGGCATAACTATAAAGAGAGTTATCAGTAACGATATAACTTGAACTATGAGAATAAGATACATATTAAAAAAAACATCCTTACCTCTTTCCTCAAATAAAGGTTTAATACATTGAATTGCTAAGGCTTCTAAAAGAATTGCTCCACTATATAGCATAAATGCAAGAAAAAACACTAGGGTTAATATTAAGTCAATTTGAAATAGAAAAGCGAAAAATATTGATAAACCAATATCTAAAATAAGGATTAATATAACCATAACAAATAAGTATGAGAAAACTAATGAGTTTATTCCACGAGGAGATTTCTTATATATAAATAGTAATTCTTTTGATCTAATTAGTATTGAAATTCCAATTAAAATGCTAAAAATCAAGGCACCCATCCAGGCAATTATTAATACTAATAAAAATTTATGTTGAAGTATTTCTAATATTAATTCTATACCTAATGGATTATTTTCAAGAATAATAGTAGATTGGTTTAAAGAAATAGCTAAAAAGACACCCATAAATCCTATAAAAACAGTACTATAAATTAATTTTGCATAATTCTCTTTTTTTCTTAGAAAATCTTTAAAGTGGATTGTTACTAATCCTTTCCATTTATTGGGGATAATAAACGCTATAAAATAATAAAATCTGCTTTCTTTATGAATGATTTTTGATTTTTTTTCAATAGCTCTTTCTAAATTGTAAAAAATTTTTGCTTTTTTGTAAGAAATATAAAAAATCAATAAAGGTATGATAATAGCAAGCCCTACGTTAAGCCAAATATTAATAATATGTGAAGACACTAAAGTAGGGTTTATAATATATAAAGTTATATTAGAATACCAATAAGAAGGAAAAAGAAGCATCCAAACCTTGAAGTCAGGATAATACGAGATAAATTCAAATAGAAAATGGAAAATATAGAAAATTGAGATTACTATAAAAGATAAAATTACAAATACCCAGTTATTGAGTTCTCGTACTTTCTTACTTTTATAAATTCTATTTTCTATCCAATTAGATAATATAGTCCCTACTAATAAAGCAAACATAGAGAGAGTAAAAGTACTCACATAAAATCCAATATAATGAAAGAATCCCATTTCAGCGTTTATTTGTCTCAACAGACTAGTACCTAATGGACCAATTCCTAATAAAAAAAGAAAATAAAAAGGTAGTTGACCAATGAATTCTCCTGTAAAGACATCTCCAGGGTTAATTGGAGAAGCAATGATCGTGTCTTTTATACCTATTTCAGTATTTCTATATAAAAGGAACAAGGGATAGATTGTGTACATTACAAATAACATCATAAATGAATATTCTAAGATGAGAGTTATAAGTACTTCAAATTGTATAGAGAAATCCTTTAAAAGCTCAGGTAGAACGGCATCAAATATTACAGGTCCTAAAAAGGCTGCCCAAAATAAAAAGAGTGTGTAAATCAGAATAAAGAATAGTTTGCGATTTTTTCTTACTCGAAAAGTCTTTAACCGAATTTCATTTTTTGCTATGATTTTCCAAAGAGTCAATTATATTTTCTCTTTTTCTGTATTTTTCTACTATTTTAAATTAAATAATGATTAAGAATAATTTGTTTTAAATAAATTTGTTTAACAAATGAGAGATTGAAAGATGTTAATTTTGATTTAATTAGTTTTAGTTAAACATTATTACTTGATATTAATAATTGAATAATTTTTATCATAAAAAAAAGCCTATTCTTTAATAGATTTAATACTTAATTAGGTAAATAATAAAAATTATAGAATAAATATAAAGAATTTAGGTATAACTAAATATTTATATAAGGAAAAATTTTATGATCTTAAATACAGATTAACAAATTTTAATTAAAATACTGCCTTAAAATATTAATAAAAGATGGCTCAAAATCAGCTTTCTGAAAATAAGGATTCTGATGAGGATGGCATATGGAGAATCAAGACTCTAAAGGTAAAATTGTTAAAGAAACATTCCCATCAGAAATTATATCTATTATTGGAGATATCCTAGCAGGTATTTTACTCTCTCTGTTAATTTTACCATTTAATACTTTTCCTGTTCTAATTTTAATGGTTCCAGCGCTTCTCTCTCTAAGAGGTAATCTAAGTGGACCATTTATAGCCAGAACCTCTCGTGACTTGATTATAGGAAATTTTTCTAAGAGAACGTGGGTTGAAAATGTACTAGCTACTTACGCCTTATCAATAATAACCGCGATTTTTATAGGGATTTTTTCTATATTTCTAAATTTTATCTTTTTCAAGTTATTTATACTCCCCACTGTGTATTTTATTCTAATCCCAACGATTTCAATTGTGTTAACTTTATTAATCTCAATTCCTTGCTCAACAGGGTTAAATTATGTAGCTTTCAAAAGAGGATTGAATCCAAATAATGTTGTAAATCCTGTTATGACAGCTATAGATGATTTTTCTACAGTATTTTGTTTCCTTTTAGCAATATTAATGCTGGGGGTGCCTTAAATTAAATATTTTAACAAAATATTCAAAGAATCACTAATTATTGTGATTATCTCTTCCTTTATGGGATTAATTTCTGGCACTCTTTTATCATTCAGCCAAGATCTATTGTATACAATTCCTATGATGCTTTTAATAATTCCCGCATTAAATTCTTTAATAGGTGATATGTCCACTGTTTTAGTGTCAAGATTAACAACCCATCTTTATATTGGAACATTACCTCCAAAAATTCAAAAATCGAAAAGATTACTAGAAGACTTATATGGATTAATCATAACTCTTTTGTTGAGTTTGGTATCTCTGCTAGTTATTGGCTATTTTGTTGGTATAATAATAGGGATTGAAATTGTAAACCCCGTAATGATGATTTTTATAATTACAATTACAGTTTTATTAATATTCTTTATAATGTTTATAACATTGTTTACGGGGGCCATATTCTTATTTAAGCGAGGTAAAGATCCAAATAATTTTTTAATTCCATTTGTTACCTCTTTAGCTGATTTTCTAACGCCTTTTTTCTTAATTCTATTTATAATAATATTTATATAAAAACAAATTTATATGAAAAATGAGTGAATAAAACAATATGACTAAACCTAGTAAAAAATTTAAATATAAACCACTTTCCCTTAAAGATATAATCCGGGAAATGAAACAAAATATTGATCTTATGATAGATGTGGCTTATAGTGCAATTAAATTTGGGAGTAAAGAACTTGCTGATGAAGCTTATAAAATGGAACAACGAATTCATGAACTTACATTTCTACTCAATTTCCAAATTATTCAGGCACATCCGAGAGGATTAGACGGAGCGAAAAAGTTAGAACCTATTGTAGTTATGGGATATGCTATTGATAAAATTTCAGATGCTTTATCAGATATTGCGAGAGTTGTATATATTAATACTGATATATCCTATTTTACTCAATTATTTAGTGATATTAGTTATGTACCCGAACCAATAGTTAAAATTCGTGTAAATAAAGGATGCGACTTTATTGGGCAAAAAAGAAAAGATGTGCATTTTAGATCTAAACATGGAGTCGATTTAATAGCAATACATAGAAGAAATAAATGGCTCTTTGAAAAAGATGAAGAATTATTAGAAGATGACATTTTAATTGTCAAAGGAGAAATCCAGCCAATTAGTGATTTGAAAAAATTAAGTAATGATTTGGAGCCTTTTTCTTTTAATATTGGAGAAAAGGAGATAGAACAATTACTTGATCTTGAAAATACTGAAATTTGTGAAAAAGTCGAGGAAATTCAGAGAAATTATGTTTTACTGACAGATATTTCAGAAACTATGATTGAATTAGCATTAGCAGCATTATTCTTCAACAATGAAGAGGTAGCAGAAGATGTCTTAGAGATGGAGGAACTTATGGATGGTTTAAATATCGCATTAGAAAAGGATCTTTTAGATTTAGCAAAACTGGTTGAAGCACCTCGAGATCTTACAGGAATAATGAGGATTGTTTTTAGCTGTGAACTAATAGCTGATGCAGCTGCTCATATCGCTGAAATAATACTTAAAGGATTTGAGCCGCATGGAGTTTTACAACAAGCTATTAGAGAAACTGGAGAAATAGTAGTGAGAGAAGCATTATCTGAAGATTCTTATTTTAAAGATAAAACATATAACGAATTGCAAGATAAACGATACAAACGGGGGTTTCACATTATAGCTTTAAAGCGAGAGGATAAATGGATTTATAGATTCAAACACGATTTCATTTTTGAAGAGGGCGATCTACTTATAGGATTAGGCCCTTTAGAGACGGTTATGCAATGGAGGAAATGTGTAAATCCTGAAAAATATAAAGAAGAATTAAAGTGATTTTAGGAGCGTTTGAAGTTATTAATGAATGATTTAATAGAAGTCAAATATATTTCTGAGAATAAGGGTAGAGGAGTTTTTGCGAAAAAGCATATAAAAAAAGAGACAATTTTAGATATTGCTCAAGTTGTCCCAATTCCAAATAAGGACTACAAGAAAATTAGAAAAACGATTTTATATAATTATTGTTATATATGGGAAGATCCAGAGCATATGCCCGCATTTAGAAATGCTATAACTCTTAGCATAAGTCAATTTATTAATCATTCATTTGAACCAAATGTTAAATATCTTTATGATTATGAGAATAAAGCAATTGAATTTTCTGCTATAAGAGATATTTCTCAAGGCGAAGAAATTTTAGTAAATTATAATGGACTGGTCGAGGATGAAAGTCCTATGTGGTTTGAAGTGGAATAATTTAATTCTCTATTACTTTTTGATAAAATTCTCATATAGTTTGGAGTAGGCTAACTTATTATTTTCTTAAAGATTTGAGTAATTTTAAATTCATAATATCTTCTTTCATATCTTTACCTTTAGGTGTCTCTAAAATACCTGGCATATCTTTAAATCTTTCATCATTAATAAGGAAACCAAAAGGTTCTTTTCCTATTTTTCCTTGCCCAATATGAGTATGTCTATCTACTCTCGACCCACATTCCTTATCTGTATCATTTAAATGAAACGCAAAAAGATATTTTAATCCAATAATATCATCGAATTCATTCCAAACATCTTCATATCCTTTTTTTGTGGTAAAATCGTAGCCTGCAGCAAAAGAATGTGCTGTGTCAAAACAAATTCCAATCCGATTTTTATTTTGGATTTTATCAATTATCGTTTTAAAATGATGAAATTTATTACCTAACCCCTTACCTTGTCCCGCAGTAGTCTCAAGCAATATTATCGCTTTTGATGATTTTTTTGCTTCCATCAACTTGTTTAATTGCTCAGCTATTTGAAGAAAAGCTTCTAATTTAGTAACTTCTTTCTTATTACTGATGGGGATTACTCCTGGGTGCATGTTCTCATATTCAATGTTTAATTGGTCTACTTTAGTAAGCTCATCAAACATAGCATTATATGATTTATCTAATTTTTCCTTATCTAGACTTGCGAAGTTTACTAGATAACTGTTATGTGAAATTATAGGCCAAATTTCATCGTTTAATTCTTCTTTTTTATTTATAAAATCATCAATTTCTTTTTGTTTTAAAGGCCCAGAGGTCCAACCTCGGACGTTTCTGACAAAAACTTGAATTGCCTCACAACCCAATTCTTTACCACTCTCAAATGCCAAATATTTGCCACCAGAAACACTCATATGAGCACCAATTCTCATTTAAATCTCCTTAGTAATTTTTATTAAAATTATAGATATGAAAATGAAAATAAAATGAATAGCATATCTATTATAAAGTAAATATTTCAAATTTTAAAAAAAAATGTGAAACTATATAATTAGAAATAAAAAATTAGGTGTCTTTATAAATCAAAACGTGTTGTTTTCACTTTCGATTTCCTTTTGTAATACTTTTGTTGCTTTTAGAATATTGAATCCAAGAATTTCTGCTTGTCTTAACTGGTCTTCTTGGTTAATAATATCGCCTGGCTTGTCAGCTACAGCTTTTACAGCACTCAATTCACCGGGAACACATACAATTCCACATGAGAGCATCCATGCAAAAATGGCATTAACTGCCAATGTTTGACCTCCACAAGTTCCATTACCAACAGCAATAGCTCCACCTACTTTCCCTTCTAAAGGTTTTTCGTCATGTACTGCGTAGTGTCTATCAAGTAAGGAGAGTAATTGAGCACTAACATTTAGGTAATAAACAGGACTTGAGATTATAATCGCATTACACCATCGAAATGCATCATAAATCTCTTGCATATCATCATTAATGATACAAGCACCAGTTTCCCTACATGTGTCACACGCATTACAAGGTTTAATTTTTAATCCGCTTAAAAGGAATGTTTTAACTTTCCATCCATTATTTTCAAAAGGTTTAAGAGCATATCTTAAAAGGAGTTCACTATTCCCTTTCTTCCTAGGAGTCCCTGATATACCAATAACATTCATTCTTTTTCACACTTATTAATAAATTTGTTCTCTATCAATTTTGGATTATTATATAAGATTTTATTGATTGAGATTTTTTTCTACTTTCGTTTCTACCTGTTGTTCTATTATGTTTCTTATAATGAAAATATATAAAAAAAAATTTTTATCTAATGTAAATCAAAGTTCCTTTAAATTAACAACAGGACTCGTTTGATTCACTAGCTTCTTTTTCTTCTTTAGAACTTTCTGCACAACAATCTGCATCCTTATCTCCCATATTAATAAGCTCCATTTTAAAAAATTTTATTATTGATTATTAGTTAATGATAGTTAGGTACCTAACTATTTAAAGGTTTCGTCCCTAATTATTAAGATCCTAACTATTTTAAAAAAATCGAATTTAAGAGAGCTTTAACAGATTCTATTAAAGAATTATTAAAATTTCAGAGAATTTAATAATTTCTGCAATAATTCACCTAATGTTTCTATTTGTTCTTGATTGATTCCTGGACAGCAACCATTTACCATTGATTCTATTGGTGGAGTTGCATTTTTTAGTTCTTTACCTTTTTCCGTAAGTTTAACAAGAGTACTTCTTCTATCTTTTGGATTCTTTTTTCTTGTTACTAACTTATGGTCTTCCATGGTATCAATAACCCCTGTGATCGTCGATCTTGTGCAATCACATGAATCTGCTAACTCTTTAAATTGCAATCCATCAGTCATCCATAAATCTCTCAAGATAGAATGCTGAGTAGGAGTTAAATTTAGTTCTTGAATATTTTTGCGCTGTAATTTTTCATATTTCTTATTAATTTTATTAATTAGTTCAAATACATCAGCTGTATTTTCAGAAAGACATTGAGAATCTTTGCTATTTTCGGAATTTTCTTTCATTTCTAAATGCTTAATTATTAGGTGCTTAATAGTTAATATCCTTACTAATTATATGGGTATAATGTTATATTAAGTTTTCAATTCAAAGATAAATGGAACTTTAGGAGCATTAAAAATGTTTTATATACTTTAATGTCTTTTTTATTGATTGATTAGTATTAATTAATCCAATTTAAAAAAAAAAAAGTTTCAGATTTATTATGAGTGAATTATATCAACTTCAACAATTGCGTGAAGATCAAATTGAAGAATCGAGTAGATTAGTTGGCCGAGCTTTTCAAGATGATCCTTTATTTGTTTATTGTTTTCCAAATCCTATTGAAAGAAAGATTAAAAGTGTTACTCACTGTGAATATCTGATTTTACTCGGAATTTTATCAGGCGAGGTATATACAGCATCAAGTGAAATTGAAGGTGTTGCTGTTTGGCATCCTTATGCTATAGATGATAAGAAATTGGGGAAACAATCTAAGGAGATCATTAGAAGATTGCGAAAAATCAAAAGAGAGGAATTTTCAGATCCTTTATTTATAGAGAGAATGGGTATCTTTGAAGAAATTGCAAATTCATTTCAAAATCAATATGTGAATTTTCCTCATTGGTATTTAGGCATTATTGGTGTAGATCCTATATATCAAGGTAAGGGCTATGGCAGTAAGTTATTAAAGATGAAACTTGCTGAAATTGATGAGCAAAACTTACCATGCTATTTACACACTGAAAATGAAAGGAATGTCAAATTTTATGAACATTTCGGATTTGAACTCATTGGTAAAGAAAAGGTCCCTAAAGCTGATTTCTATCTTAATGCAATGCTTCGAAATAGGAAAAAGAAAGGTTAATGATTAAAATTCATGCTTATCTAACCTATTCCAAAAAGATTTCAATTCATCTAGATTAAAAGTGAATTTTAAATCTATTGGTTCTGAGGCTTCTTCTCTGAAAAATTCTGGAACATCATTCATTTCTTGAGTGATTCCTGCTCTCTCATTAAATGCTAGTTCAGTTCTTATGATATCAATGCCGATATTAATTATATCCTCTCTTGTCAGAGTTAAATCATACATTGCATTAATTGCTTTTGCTAAGATTTCCATATTTTCATAACTCGGTCCGATAAAATAACAACATCCCATGGAATCCATTACCGCTGTATAAATTTGGAGTTCGAAAGATAAATCAAGTTTACTTTCACTTTTAGTTAATTCTCCATAATCTTTATGTTGGCTTGGAACTCGGTTAGCGATAGCTGCTCCAGCTGTGTGATCGGCACCCATAGGAGATGTCGCATAAGTAGCTCCCATTGCTTTGAAGACTCTACAGTCATAAGCGGAAATTCCTTGTCCTTTTACTTCTGGAATTCGCTTAGCATTAAGTCTCTCTCCAATATTTTTAACACCATTGCCATATAATTGACCTTCTTCAGTATTATTTCGAATTTGTAAATCTAATATCTCAAAAGTCTTTTCCGCATTTCCCCACTTTATTTTTCCGCAATCCATCGCTACACCCACAGTTCCACCAAACTCAATAGTGTCAATACCTACGTCATCACATAAGTGATCAATTCTAGCTAAACTATCGAGATCATCAATAAGTAGATTAGTACCATTCAATGCCATTGTTTCATATTCTAAACTTGATGTTATGTGATTTCCTTGCTCATCAACAACAAAATTTGAACATTTAATTACGCATGTTGGAGAACAGGCTAATCTCTTTTTACCTCCTCTCGAAATAACAAGCTCATGAAGGCTTTCTCCTGAAATATTATCAATTTTATCATAAGATCCCCTTCTAAAATTTTTAGTTGGTATGCCTCCATATCCACTCATAGCTGCCATCATCATAGGTGTACCGAAAATAGAGAATTTTTCTTTGGTTTGCGCCAAGTTTTTCGCGAAAGGGCTTGAAACCTCTCTAAATTTTTTAATATCATGCATCTTTGCTTTAGATGTTGTTGAAGGAATTATTACTATTGTTTTAATCCCTTTTGACCCCATTACAGCTCCTAATCCGCCTCTAGCAGCATGTCTACTTGGGTATCCTTCTAAATCATTTGCTCCTACAGTTGCAGATCTCATCAAATGTTCACCAGCGGGGCCAATAGAGTAAATGCCAATATTTTCTCCATATTTTTGCTGTAATTTAGAATGTAGTTCATAATTACCTAAACCTTTATATTCTTCTGCAGGTAGAATCTTGATACCGTCCTCCTCAATTAAGATAAGTTTTAATAGTGAAGAGATCTCCTCTAAAACTACAGCTCTAATACCATGTCGAGCTAGCATCATAGCAGGTCTTCCACCCACATTGGCTTCTTTTATCCCATTAGTCAAGGGACTTTTTGCTCCAACTGATGTACGGGCAGAACAAGGAAAGGGGCTGCCAGCAAGAACACCATTAGCAAGGATTAATTTATTTTCACTTCCTAAAGGATTACATAATGGAGGGACTTCATCATGAATAATTTGAGAACTTAGTCCTCTCGCACCAAGCAAGTAATATTTTGATTGTGGAGTTATTTCATCAAATTGAATATTCTTATTCTCAACATTTATTCTTATGATTTTCATAGTTTAACAATAATAGCTAAAATTATTTTATTTTTATCCTTATTTCATTTATACAAAATTATGGAATAATTCTAACTTTTAACAACCATAATTGCACCCTGAAAATATTTATATTTTCGAAGTTGATATCATATTATGGGTGATGATCTATGAAGGATAATAGAAGAAGAGGTGCACCAGAAAGAGAGGAAGTCTTTCATTTAGAAGGAACTTCTGTCAGAAGTTGATAATTTGAAGATGATCGAAAAGATTCTGTCAGAAGTTGATAATTTGAAGATGATCGAAAAGATCAATTCTTGAAAAAATAAATTGAAAATATTTTACTTCGGGTTCAAGTTTGGATGAATTTTCTCCCATTTTTTTCCCCTATTTAATAAAATTAAAGATATATTTGTATAATTTTTTTTCAAAAATATTAAAATTTTTCAGATCATGAGAAAGATTTATAAAGCCAACTTTCGTATATAAGCATATCACGTATATTAAATTTTTATTAAGATTTTAATAATAGTGATGGTTGTAGCTTACGCTTTTTTAACAACTTATTATTTGTGAATTACTATGAATGAACAGTATCGTACTTTTTTAAAAAATAACAAAATCGATGAAAATACAATCCCTCAAAATAAATGTTGTAATAATCCATTTATTGAATCCAAAGATGGCAATAAGGTATGCATGAATTGTGGAGTAATCTTTGAAAGGACGTATGTTGGAAATGAAAGAAGAGCCTATACTATTGAGGAGATACAGACTCGTCGCAGAACAGAGCCACGGTGGCGGGATTTTGGACCTCGGACTATGCTCCCTACAACTAAAACCGACAGTAAGGGTAAAAGTATTGGTGCAAAAGAACAAGCTCTTTTCTCTCGTCTTTCAAAAATTCAGAATTCACTAATTTCCAGCATCGAAAGAAACTTTTGGGAAGCAAAACCAAAGTTAAAAATGCTTACATCAAAACTGAACGTACCTGAATATATAGCAGAAACCGCTTGGAAGATCTATAGCTTAGTGGCGAAAAAGAAATTAACAATGGGTAGATCAATAAATGGATTTATTTCAGGATCTCTCTATGCTGCTATTCGTGTACATGACTTTCCACGGCTCTTAGATGAAATATGTGAAGCATCACTAACTCCAAGAAGAACTGTTCATAGAAGTCTAGCGATGATTATTCGTGAAGTATTACCTGAACTTAAATTAAGATATCAGCCAATTACCGCCGAAAGTTTAGTATTTCGGTTTGGTAATGAATTAGAACTACCTATTTCGATTCAAAAAAATGCAATAAACATGTTAAAAGATGCTTCTAAAAATGGATTGAAACGAACTGGAAAAGATCCAAAGGGTTTAGCTGCTGCTTGTATATATATTGCTGCTAAAAATGGTGCAATTCGTAAAACTCAGTCGCGTGTTGCTGATGTGGCCAAAATTACGGAGGTTACATTGCGATCTCGTGCTAAACAAATAAAAAGTAAATTATCTTAAAATTTTTTTAACTTTTTGAATATTTATTCATGCTTTTCAGCTTTTTCTTGTAAAAGAGACCATTTAATCCCGACTGCACATATGCTTAATCCAGCAATTAATAAAAAGGAATTCACAGAAATAAAGAAAATCCAAAATATTGCTGGTAAAATCGAAGTGATAGAAGAACTATACAGTGCAGATTGAAATCGAATAGTAGTAAATGTTGTTGTTATATTAGTTTTTCCTAATATTACTAAAAAGTCCATTTTAACAAAAGCTGCCAATAAACATACCATCCCAATTATTACAATAAGTTTTGCTAATGGGTTGCTTTCAATATTCTTTTTTGAAGAGACTTTAAATATAAAGATTCCTATGATTAAGAAACAAAAAATTGAGATATTTACAAATATCCATAATAAAGTCCCCGAAAATGGAAAGATTGTAGAGGAATATACAAATTCGGACAATAATAATGTATTTCCATCAAGAACAAAGGGTGTAAAATTTAATAATATTACATACGCAAATTCAATTATTGAAATTATAATAAATATAGAACCTATGATTTCAAGAAAATTAAGAACTTTTTCGTATTTCATATTTAACACGTTTAATTCTTTTAAAAAGCAAGAAAATTTTTTATGCAATTATACTTATTATTGTTTTTGAAATTAATAAAAATTTTTAATATTATTGTTTTTTTAATCAAATCTATTTAAGAATAATTAATCTACAATATTGGCTCTATCTTGAAAAAGAAAAAAGAAATTGATTCGGAAATCTCAAAGTGTTCTCATAAAAATATCAAACAAGACAGTGGGTTTATTGTTTGCAAAGATTGCGGATTGATCATGGAAGAAAATGTAGCTTTTGAAAATACTGTATCAACCAGCGATTATTTTAATGATTCACAGAGAGATTATGAAAGACGGATTAGGATAAGTGATTCAAAAGCTCTCCAAGATCCTGTTATTAAAGAGAAATATGATCGAATTAAAACTCTCGAAAAATGGTTTAGAGACTATGAATCTGATTTTACTGAGCAAAAAAAGACAATAGAATTACTAAAAAGCCACGGGATTGGGTTAAACATTGATAATGTCAAATATAAAGAAATTAAAGATAGATATATGAAATATAATAAATACCACCGTCATAATTATCAAAATATGGTGATAATTTTTCTTGCAATCGTATGGATCGAAATAAAAGACACGACGAATATTAGAGTTGAGCAATTTATTAATGTTTCACGAGAATTGGGACATAAAATAAACAAAAAGATGCTAAATAATGCTATGTTAAAAGTTAATCGAACGGAAAAGATCTTCAAAGATAAAAAGAGCGTTAAAGAACTAGAGAGAGAAATTAAAAATAAAATCAAAATAGTTTTTCAAAAAGATTTAAACAATATTCAATATGAGAAAGTTCAAGAGTTTTTCAATGATAAGGTTGAATATGAAAGAATTAAGATCGAAATGCAATTATTAGCTGACAAAATATTGAACAAAATCACTTATCGTCAGATTCAGAGTATTAATTATAAAGCTTTTACTGCAGGATTAATTTATTACGTTGGGCAATCTCTTGATAATAGAAAAATTTTCACTCAAAGTCTAGTAGAAAGTACTAGTAGATTTTCAAGTACTACTATTAGAAAGAGATACCACCTTCTAAAGGAGTTATTAGGAAATCCTCAAAATCTTGACCTCTAATTTTTGGACCAAGCTTAAATAATATTTATTTAGAATCATGGTTTAAATAATTAAAATGTCATTATCTAAGAAACAAAATGAAGTCTATTATTACAATCAGCCAATAGAGAATTTAGTAAAAAACCTAAATACAGATATTGAAAACGGATTAAATTCCTCTGAATTGAATGACCGGTATCAAAAATCAGGCTATAACGAATTACCAAAAATTAAAAAATCTATTTGGAAAATATATCTTGCTCCAATTTTCAATTTTTTAATTGTTATTCTCATAATTGCTGGTATTATAATTGTAATATTAGGATCCCCAGGTGAAACAATTATTACTTTCACAGTGGTAATAATTAACTCAATTACAGCTATAATTCAACAATTTCGTGCACAAAAAGCCTTAGAATCTTTAAGAGAGATTTCTGCCTTAAAAACAACCGTTTTAAGAGACGGAAGAAAAATTGAAATTGAAACAAAGGAAATAGTGCCAGGAGATATAGCAATTTTAAGTCAAGGAGATAAAATACCTGCTGATGGTAGAATAGTTGAATTTATGAATTTTAGTGTTGATGAAGCCCCTCTCACAGGGGAAAGCGAACCTGTAGAGAAAAATAGTCATATTATGGATAAAGAAAATATTCCCATTCAAGACCAATCTAATATGGTATTTATGGGAACATATGTAAGAACAGGAAGAGCAAAAGAATTAATTACAGGAACAGGCCTAAAAACTGAAATCGGTAAAATTTCCCAAACATTAAATGAAATGGGTAGTATCGAGGATATTCCTTTAACTAGAAAATTAAACCATTTAGGTTATATCCTGGGAATAATTGTGATAATAAATCTTATTATACTTTTAACTTCGAAACTGATAATTCTAGGTATTGCAGGAAATCTAATTCAAAATGAAATAATTGAAGCAATTACAGATTCAGTAATAAGGTCAATGAATATTGTGCCTATAAATCTACCTTTGCTTTCAACTCTAGTTCTTATTACTGGAGTCTTAACAATGGCTCAAAGTGGCGTTATCATTAAAAATTTATCCGCAATCGAATCTCTAGGACGAGTTTCAGTCATTTGTTCAGATAAAACAGGAACAATCACTAAAAACGAAATGACAGTAGAAAAGTTCTGGGTAAATGACCAAGAATATGAGGTTACAGGATCTGGATATAATGCGGATGGACAGATATTTAGAGATCATACACCAATTATTTTATCTGAAAACGAGACATTCTTGAAATTTCTTAACTCTATAGTAATAAATAATAATGCAAGTTTAGAATTTGAAGATGTTAAAGTTAAATTAAAGAATATTAAAGAGAAGGCAGTAAGAAGAGCATTAGGATCACCCACAGAAGCAGCTTTATTAGTACTGACTGAGAAAGCTGGATTATATCCCTATGATATTAAAAAAGAATTTGAAATTACTGAAGAATTTTCATTTAGTTCCGAAGATAAAAGAATGACAACTATAGGTAAAAATTTGGGAGATAATGATGATATTATTGCATTTTCTAAGGGTGCACCTGAAAAAATATTAGAAATCTCTTCACAAATTGAAGTAAGTGGAGAACTGAAGATTCTTGATCAGAAATATAAAGACTTAATTCTAGATAAAATCGATGAACGAGCAAATCAAGGCTTCAGAACATTAGCAATTGCCTTTAGGAAATTAAACAAAACTGATGATCTAAAAAGAGAAGAAGTTGAAAAAAACTTAGTTTTCCTAGGTTTTGTTTCTATTATGGATCCTCCACGTTTAGGAGTTAAAAAATCTGTTGAAGAATGTCAAGCGGGAGGTATAAAAGTAATAATGGTCACAGGAGACCATCCAGCAACAGCAAAAACTATTGCTTCACAGATGGGAATTTTTAAAGAAGGTGATTTAGTCGCAACAGGCAATCAAATAGAAAATATCGCTCTCTCAGAGTTCAATAAAACTTCAGTGTTTGCTCGAGTCGAACCTAATGATAAGGAAATAATAGTAGAAAAATATCAAGCACAAAAATTAATTTGTGCTATGACGGGAGATGGCATTAATGATGCTCCTGCTCTAAAACTAGCAAATGCGGGAGTTGCGATGGGAATTATGGGTACAGATTTAGCTAAAGAAACCGCGGATATGGTTATTACAGATGATAATTTTTCTTCAATCAAACAAGGTGTAAAAACGGGGAGAGGAATCTTTGCTAAAATAAGGACAATTATTTTCTTTTTTATATGTACTAATATTGTAGAAGGGATAATATTTTTCACTTTCGAACTAATAGAACCTTTTATTGGATTCGAACTGTTCGCGTCAAACTGGCAACATATATATATCTTTGGCATTGTCCACTCACTTCCCTCTTTAGCTTTAGTCATTGATACCCGTCCGAAAGATATAATGAATGAACCACCTAGAGATGAAGAACAATTATTAAACAAGAATATGTGGATTATGCTATTAATTCAATCTTTTCTATTTGGTTTAGGATTGGTTCTTGCTTTGCATTTGACTTTAAGTGGGTTTATTCCATTAAATGAATGGAATTTAAATCCAAATATTAGTTATATCGTTCCAGGAGAAGAATTGGCTCAAAAAGCAAGAACAATGTTTATTACCACAATATTTATTGTTGAAACAAGTTTCATATGGACCTTTAGAAGACCAAATAAATCTCTTTATAGAAGTATCAAAGAAGAAATAAGTTATTCTTTATTGGTTATATGTTTATTTACATTAGCCTTACATACATTGTATATTCTATTCTCCTATTCAGTTAATTATTATGTGAATACCGTATTTGGGTTGAATCTACAGATAAATTTTATGTTTCTTAGTGGTACAGATTGGATATATTGTATTTTCTTAGCATTACCTGGAATTGTTGGTATTGAAATTTTTAAATTCTTTGCTCGCAAAAGAAAAATTCATTTTTAAATTTCTCTTATATAGAAATATTTAATTTTTTAAATCATGATTATTATAGGTTATTTATTATATTGATTAGATATTTGAAATCATTTTTTTTTTAATCACACAAAAAATTATGGAAGAGCCACTATGGAATCAACAGAGATAAATTATTATAATCTTGAATTAGAGCAGATATACAAGGAATTTCAAACAAACCCTGAAAAGGGATTGAGTGAAAAGGAAGCTAGAAAAAGACAAGAAAAATATGGTTATAATGAGATACCTAAAGTATCTAAAGGGTTTATTAAAATCTATCTCGCTCCTTTATTTAACTGGTTAATTGTAATATATCTTATTGGATCTGTAATTTTATTTTTAGCAGCTATCTTTGGAGGAGAGGGGTCTCTAATGTTTATTGGTTTAACATTAGGGATAGTTTTTCTAAATTGTCTTGTTGCTATTATTCAGCAATATAGAGCAACCAAAAAGCTTAAAGCTTTACGCGAATTAACAGCACCTACATCAACCATTATTAGAGATGGTCAAAAGCAAGAAATTCCTACTAAAGAAATAGTAGGTGGAGATTTACTAGTTTTAGATCAAGGCGATAAGATCCCAGCTGATTCTCGAATAATTGAAGCATATAATATGGTAGTGAATGAAGCTTCGTTAACTGGTGAATCTGAACCTGTGAGAAAATTAGAAAAAGGTAGAGCTTTACAAAAGAAAGATATATCGATCGGGGAACGAAGTAATATGGTATTTTATGGAACTTTTATAAGTACTGGGACTGGTAAGGCAATTGTTGTAAAAATTGGTGGTGATACAGAAATTGGTAAAATTTCTCATGGATTAGAAGAAGCTGGTACGAGTGAGATTCCAATACGTCAGAAAATGAATCATTTCGGAAAATGGTTAGGATTAACTATTTTTA
>JAEOTV010000313.1 GCA_016839635.1 Promethearchaeota archaeon
ATTGGCAAGATTTCCTTAAAAAAGATATATATTTAATAGCAAATGAGAAACATAAATTTTTTCGAGAAATTAATCAAATAACTAAATTTCCTCGTCGATCTTTATTCAAGTTTAGAGAAAGAGGACGAATTAGACAATTTAGAAAAAAATTGCGCAAATTTATTGAAGGAATTAATAAATACAATCAAAAATTTGTAGAAAAACGATTAAAAGTTTACTCATCCTTTTTAGATGGAAAGGATGATGGATTAAAATATCCTTTAGATGATGAACAAAGATTAGCTGTAATTAAAGATGATAAGCATAATCTCGTAATTGCAGGAGCGGGTTCAGGGAAGACTAGTGTAATTTCTTCTAGAATTGCTTATTTGATTAGAAGAAAGGACAGGGTTGATAAAGAGAGAATTTTAGCGCTTGCTTTTACTAGAGTAGCTGCCGATGAGATGAAAGAAAGATTAAAAAAAAATTATGGCATTGAAATTGATATCTCTACTTTCCATGCTTTAGGAAGAAGCATAATAGAAGAGGAACTAGGTCATAAACCAAAACTTATATTTGATGGAAATGAAAAAAAAATATATGAACTCATTGAAAAATTATTTATGGATGTACTCAAGGAAGAAAAATATCAACGTATCCTTATTGAATATTTAGCATATCATTCAGAGCAAGAAGTCGAACAAGAATCATTTGAAGATAAAGAAGAATATTTCAACTACATGAGAAATAAAAAATACTCTACTCTTAACGATATTTCTGTAAAATCTGTATCTGAAAGAAATATTGGAAACTTTCTTTTCTTACATAGTATCCGATTTGAATATGAACCTCTAGTAGAATGGGTTGATGAGAGCGAAGAGGATAAGGAATACCATCCTGACATCTATCTTCCTGACTATGACGTGTATATTGAACATTGGGGATTGAATAAAAGTAATCAAGTTCCAGAATGGTTTACGAAAACTACAGAAGAATATTTAGAGTTAAGACAATGGAAATTGGAGCAATTTGAGAAATATAATAAAAATCTCATACAGACTTGGGACTATGAACGCTCATCTGATGAATTAAAATCAAAATTAAAGGAAAATTTAAAACGTGCAATTCCAAATATAGAATTTACCCCATTAACTTATAATGAATTAGTTGAAAAGACATTTGCCTTTAAAGAAAAACGAAATGAAGTAGTTAATCTTGTTGGAAATTTCATAAAAATATCAAAATGCAATTTTTTTACTGTACAAGACATAACTGAACGAATTAAATCGAAAAAATATAAAAAAAAGCAGAAATTATTCGGAGAATTGGCTCTTGAAGTGTACAAGAGGTATCAAGATTACTTAAATAACGAAAATCGGATTGATTTCAACGATATGATTAATATAGCTGTTGAATTGACTAAACAAAATCCTGAAAAGTATATTAATAGGTATGACCATGTTTTAGTTGATGAATTCCAAGATATTTCTTATCAAAGGCTGAAGCTAATCAAGTGTTTTGTCAGTGATAACTCGAATACCAAGTTATTCTGTGTCGGCGATGATTGGCAAAGTATATATCAATTTACTGGCAGTGACGTCCGATTTTTTGTCAACTTCAAAGATTATTTTCCGAATCCAGAAATCACATACCTAAATAGTAATTACCGAAGTAGTCAAATAATAGTTGGTATTTCTAATGAGCTAATAGCCAGAAATAAGAAACAGATTGCAAAAGAAACCCATTCAACTCATGATCTTGGAATGCAACCTATGTTTATTGATTTTACTTCAAATTTTGATTATAGGTATAAAATCCAATATGAAAATATCTATAACCTTATCCAAATCCTATTGGATGATGGTATTGAGCCTCATGAGATTATGGTTTTATCACGATTCAACAAATACTTGAAAGGATTAGAAATCTTTTGCGGTGCTAGAGGGGTTCCAACCGAATCAGAACATGGTGGAGTACGATTTTATTCTGCCCATAAGTCAAAAGGCTCTGAAAGTCAACATGTAATTTTGACAGATATGACTTCAGGACTCTATGGGTTTCCTTGTGAAATACAAGATTCGTCTGTAATGGAATTAGCAAAAAGATTTGAGTCTGATGGATTCATTGACGAAGAAAGAAGACTCTTTTATGTTGCTCTCACACGAAGTAAAAAATTTCTCTATCTCTACAGTTTGGAACATAGCAACTCTATGTTTTTAAATGAGATTAATCCATATCTATTGAGGTTACGGTTAGACAATACACAGAGATGGGATGAAGGACTTTCTGATTATATGAAATCTTTCATTAAAGGAATTTTACCAGATATTCCCATATCCTGTCCTAATTGTGACAGCTTTTTAGTTAAACGGAGTGGAAAGAAGGGAAATTTCCTTGGATGTAGCCATTACCCAAAATGTACTTATACTCAGGATTTAGAAGATTTATCAGAACGATATGAAGATAAAGAAGTTCTTACTGTAGATTCCCTTCCAAGACGTTGTACACAATGCGGAAAACTTATGGCGATTCGTAAAGGGCAGTACGGTGGGTTTTTAGGATGCACAGGATATCCAAACTGTAGATTCACGTTTAGCCTTGGTGGTGATACAACAGTCATATGCCCAAGGTGTGGAAGTCCCTTAGCGATAAGAAAGGGGCGATATGGATTCTTTTTGGGTTGTACAAACTATCCTCGTTGTAAATATTTAATGGATTTTAAAAAATCACGATAAAAGAGTATTATTTCACATGAAAAAATAGTTAAAAATATCTATAGTGATTTCTATATTTTTTTGTAGATATCCATTTTTGTAAAAATTCGGAATGTATGTTCTATGGATCCTACCGCTGATGAGATATTAAGAAAGCTTTTAAAAGATATTCCCGGAATAAAAGAAGCAGCAATAGTCTCAGCTGATGGTTTACCAATTGCTTCAGCTCTTCCCCCCCATGCTGATGAAACAATGATGGCCGCGATTACCACCTCTTTACACTCCTTATCCAAAAGAGCTAATATCGAAATGAATAAAGGCGATTTTGATCAATTATATCTCAAGGGTTCTAATGGCTATCTTTTGGTTATGGATGCGGGTGATGCGTTTTTAATGCAATCTGTAGATAAGAAAGTAAGACTCGGGGCAATTTTATTAGATAATAGGAGGATTTGCGAAAAAATTACATCAGAAAATTTGGATTCTAACGAATTCTATGAACCTACAACAACATTTCCCTTCATCACGCCATTTCCTTCTGTTGTCGCAAGAATGGATAAGCCAGAATTACAACCAGTTGTTATGAAGAAAACGGCAGTAGTAATATCAAAAAATGGGATGCCAATCACTTCAACACTTCCGAAATATGTTAATAAAATGACAATGGGTCTTATAGCTCCTACGCTTCTTTCCTTATCTGAAATAGCTATTTTTGAGATGAAAAAGGTAGCTTTGATCAACTATATATAAAGGGTTCCAATGGGTATCTTTTATTTCTACAAGCTGGCCCCAATGCTTTATTAATGGTTTTAGCAGGTAAAGATATGCGACTTGGGATAATATTATTAGATTGTAGAAGGATTTGTGAAAAAATTGCACAAATGACATTTGAGCCTGAATTATCAAACAATTTTAAATCTGTTTTAGTTGGAGATAGTGGAGTCGGTAAGACAGCTTTAGCCCTTAAATTTTCCAAGGTATTCTTTGCGGAAGATTATAAAATGACTATAGGTGTAGATTTTCATGTAAATACTGTACCTATCAATACTGCGAAGGGTCAAATTCAATGTAAATTACAGCTTTGGGATGCTGGTTGCCAAGGAAGATTTTCTTTCCTAAGACCTATGTACTATGGCCGGGCATTAGGTATATTCTTGGTATTTGATCTTACTAACCCTTCAAGTTTTGAGCATTTACCATTATGGATTGAAGAACTAAAGGCTCGCATTAACGCAGAGGTTCCAATTTTACTTGTGGGAAATAAAAGTGATTTAACAGACCAAAGAGCAATTCCAATTGAAAAAATAAATAAATTCACTAGAAAATTCAATTTATATTATATAGAAACATCAGCCAAAATAACCTTCTTAATTTAATGATTTATAGGTTGTAAAAAAATTAAGAAATACTATAAGTCCTTCCTTTTTTCGAAAGCTAATATTAAATAAATAAAAAGATTATAAAAACTAAAGTAGGTGATATGTTTGGTAATAGTTATGCTTACTACATGGTTCCCGCATGGTCAAGTTTATAACGCGGGAGAAGTGGTAATCGAAATCATGAAAAAGTTTCCTGAGGGAATGCCTGAGACTCTTGGAAAGCATCTTGTTAGTAATGTACTTTCCGTAACTAAGGAGGGATATAAGGCTATTAACGTCAGTGAGGTCAAAGAAGAAAAACTCAAAGAATTTTTAGAAATAGCTCACAAACAACTTATAATGCTCGTTGAAGGGATTGAAGGATATAAATATGAATTAGAATATTTTTACCCCCTTTCCGATGTAATGAAATGGTTGGGAATCAAACTTCCGAAATAAATAGCTTTCTGAGATTAAAAGATTAATACATAATTAATTTCTTTTATTTTTTCTCCCTAATAAAATCCATTTATGTGTATCCTATTTGAATTATATGATATGTGGTATTGTACTGAATGCCAAGATGAAGATCGTATCTGGTATCACCCATATGGAAGCGAAGAAGATAGACTACAGAATGATTATATTAATTATTATTATGAACAAAAAGAAAAGTTCGTTAAAAAGTTCTTAAACAAATATAATAAGGATAAATGTTTACATTTCTATAATTTTAGATAATCTTTTTTTACTTACTTTTTTTAAATTATTTATTATATCTTTAAAATTAATTATTTTCACCATTTTATCTGCTCGTAGATTTGTTTTAATATTTGAAATAACTTAAATTTAATTTATTTTTTCACTAATCCAGATTCTTCAATGAGTTTAGTGCCAATTTTTAATTTTAATTGAGCTAATGGTAGGCTTCCATAATTCTGAATACCTAACATATTGAAATCATGTAATGTGAAGACATCAAAACCTAAATCACGAATTACATCTTTAATCGAGAGAGGTACATTCTCGTCGAGAAGAAAATTCAAGGATTATACCTCTTTACTTATAATGTCATCAATATCCACATTTATAAGATTTTCATTTGCATCCTTTCCAATCTTAAGAAGAGTTAGAATAATATTACGATCTAAATGCGGATATTCTTTAAGAATTTCAGTGATTGAATAATTCAATCCGATTAATTCATAAATTAAAGCAACGGGAATTCTAGTACACTTAATGATAGGCTTTCCTCCTAAAATTTCCGGATTACTTTCGATAATATCTGACATTTTCTATGATACTATATAGTAAAATATATTTAAATACATATTGGAAAAAGGTTTAAATTATCAAATTATCAAAAACTAGGGTTTTATTATCCCTAAAATTTAGTTTTCTTTTGAGATATAAAATAACCGCATTAATCAAACAAAATTTTTACATATATAATCAATATTTTATACATCTTTGTAATTCTTTTTATAGACATGCCCTTTCAACATGAATTAAAGTTTATATACAATACTTTTTTTAATAACAAGGTATGTTTTTATATTCAATTCTATTTCTAATATTAGGATTTTTTGGGCTGTATTTTGGTGCTAAGTTTGTCGTAATTAGCCTTGAAAAAATTGCAGATCGCTTAAAAATTAGTCATATAATGGTAGGGCTAACTATCTTATCGATTGGGACTAGCTTACCTGAAATTGCTGTA
>JAEOTV010000173.1 GCA_016839635.1 Promethearchaeota archaeon
GATATAGTCCGACATATGTCTTAAATTATCCTGATAATATTAAAATTAAGACATTTGAGAAGAAAAATACATTGAATTACTTAAATAAGATTTCTCTCAATAAATTAGCAAATGATTCGAGATCTTCTTTGCTGAAGACAGGCTCCTCTTTAATAAGCAATAAATAATAAGGGACTCCAGATTTCCTTAGTGTGATTTCCTTGAAGATAAAGTTTTTTCCAAATCGTTGAACAATCATCCGGTTCTCGTGTCGTTCCTCCACGCCTGTATATTGAAATGAATCGTGAAGTGTGAGAAAAAATGGGGTTGAGGCTGTTAATATGTGCCGGATCTCATCATCTCTATAGTAAGATCCAATTATAAGTGAATTATCATCAATTACAACAACCCCTTCTGAATCAACTTTTTTAGCAAATTCAACTATAGTTTTTTCTATCAATTCTGATTTTGGATATAAACTTAGTAAAATTTCAGACATAGCAGTAATAATTGAACCAAAATCATAGATGGAGGTTTCATAATAATATATTTCTTTATATTTAGTTGCTCTTATTTTATCTTTTAAATCTATTACTATAGATTCCATCTCGTTTTGAGCACTTCTTCTAAGAGCAGGGTCGTATTTATGAAGAAATACATATATTGGCGGTTCAATTTCTAGTTTTTTAAATTGTTCTATTACATCTTTAAAATAACTGATAGCTTCAGCAATTCTCGGTTTATTTTGAACATCAATAACGTATATAGCAATTTCTGTTCCTTCAAAATATTTACCAGGGTTTTTCAAATAGGCAATTCGATAAGCTAATTGTCCACCCAAATCCCATTCTGAGATTTCTTTACCTAAAAAGTCGAATATCCTTCTCTGAGCACCTCTTGTTGGAGATAAAATGGCAATCTTGGAAAATTCTCTTTGAAGTGATAAAATTATGCTAGTTTTACCCGCATCATCAAGTCCAGTAAAGAGCAGCTTATTTGGAGCCACTTCTATTTCGGGTTCTTTTTTTTTCAAGTACAAAATTGATTGTTTAAGATCCTTTTCCAAAGTCAAATTTCACCTACTTTAAAGTTATAAAAGTAATTGGCATATAAATATATTCTTTTTGTAAGATAAAAAATTATAGCATCCCTTATTTAGATTTTGCACGATTTATTAAATTGTAAAGAAATAATAAAATTAATTAAACCATCTATTTTAGATTCAATATGAGAGAAATAAACAATGTCAGATATTATGATATTTTAGAAATTGTAAAAATGTTCACAAGTGGAGAAACTGAAGATACTATTAGAAAGCATTTTGAAACTGGTAAATTGAAAGGAATTAAAATTGAAGAAGAGTGGTATGCAACTAAGCTAGATATTGAGGAATTTGTTAATAAAAAAGAGGGCACAAATATCTTTTTCACACACCCTCTAGACATCAGTCTAAATAACATAAACTTAGATGGAAGAATCTTAGATATTGGTGGAGGAGGAGAAGGTATAATAGGTCAATTGAAAGGAACTGATGTTGTCTCAATAGATTTCCGAAAAAGTGAACTTGAAGAAGCTCTTGAGGCAGGTGATACTGAAAGCCTTAAAATCATGATGGATGCTATGGATTTAAAATTTCTCGATAATACTTTTGATACTATAACAGCATTTTTCTCAATTATGTATATGCCAAAAAGTAATCATAAGAAAATATTTAAAGGGATTTATAGAGTTTTAAAACAGGGTGGAGAATTTGTAATATGGGATCCAATAATTCCAAAAAAAACAGATAAAGATAAAGAATTATTTGCAGTTTTAATTAAAATTCAAATTAAAGATAAAGAAGTAATAACAGGTTATGGAACACGTTGGAATAAGGAACAAGATCTTACTTATTTTATTGAATTAGTAAAAAATATAGGCTTTAAGATTGTCGATCAGAAGTCTCAAGATGAACATTTCTTTTTAAGATTAAAAAAGAGTTAGAATTCATTATCAAAACCTAAATTACTTTGTTCTTTTCTTTTTTTGAATAATTCATTTATTTTTCCTATTGCCTCTTGAGGTGATTTTACTCCATAAATCCTGTCAGACCTTCTATCATCTAATTTTTGATTAGCAATTTTTGAAGACCACCCTTCTACATTGGTTAATGCGACGATTGGTTTTAGATATATCCAGGCAAATGAAATTTCAGATAATGTACCAGCTTTACCACTTATAGCTAAACATACATCACCTGTTAGAACGACTACAATATTTCTAGCTTGTGAAAATGGACATGGAATAACTAAATCTATGTATTTATTAGCAATTGATTTCTCTGCAGATGGAATTATTCCCACAGTAAATCCTCCTTCTTCTTTTGCTCCTTTACATACGGCTTCCATTACTCCAGAAAGACCTCCACATACGATTGCATAATTATTTTTTGCGATTAGCCTCCCAATTTCGAGAGTTTTTTCTCTAATATCTTTATTAATCTCACTTGCACCAATTACAGAAACAACACCATTAAAATTATTTTTAAAATCAAAAATCATAGTAATTTTACCTTTTTTTATTAATTAGATGAGTAAATTAGTTGTTGAGAATTATAATCATTCTTCTATTAAAATATCTAAAATCTTAAAACATCAATAGCTTTTGTTCCATCATTTATTTTCAAAAGATTTTTTTCTTCAATTATTTTTCCTATTACATGTGCGTCTAATTTATGATCTCTAAATATTTCAATTGCCCTATCGGAGTTCTTTTCTGGAGCGGTTATTATATAAGAAGTAGTTAAATACATTTTAATATAAGTTTCTAAATTATAATTACTCTCAGCTAAAATGGGAGGAATCTTAATTGAATTGATGTTTACATTAGCACCAACTTCTGAATATTTTATCATTTGTAATAAAGTCCCAAATATACCTCCATTTGAAATGTCTTTTGATGCGTTTAGTAAATGGTTTTTTGCCACGGCATTCATAGCTTTTCTTTTATTAAGAACTTCTTCTGATGATTTAAACGTTGTTGTATCATAATATAATTTACTAGCTTTTCCTATTTTTCCATCAAAATCAACAACTAATAATATATTATCATTTACTTGAGCACCACCAGCAGAAATATAATCATCCTTACTTATTTCTCCAATCATTGTAGAGCTTAACTCAAAACATTCACTATGGACATCCGTATGGCCTCTTATAATGGGAACTTGAAATTTATGCGAACCTTCACAAATTCCTCTTAGAATTTCTTTACAACTTTTAAGATTCTTCACAGAAATGATTATACTAGCGGCTAGAGGTGTTCCGCCGCATGCATAAATGTCATCCACACTTACTAGAATAGAACTAAAACCCGCTCCAAAAGGAAAGTTCTCGATAAATGAAGTTCGTATTCTATCTGTTGTAACCAAAATTAGATTCTTCATATTTTCTATTGAAGCTGAATCTTCACCAATATCGGTAAATATCTTAGCACTTTTAAAAGAATTTTTATCAATGTATTGAATAATAGGATTAATTTCTTTCTTTTCTATGATGTATTGGTTATTCTTAATGCTTTCAGCGATTTTTTTAAGAAACATCTATAATTAAATATAAAGCTATTAATAATTAACTTTACTTAAATAAAATTAAGAAATTTAATACTTAAAATTCACAATTATTCATTTAAAAAAATGGAAAAATTACTTAAATCTTCAATTGTCAAGGGATTTATCTTTAGCGTATATGGTGAGCTAGGACCTACTCCAATTTATAGTTTCCCGGACTTTTTCACTGAAAAAGAATTAAAAGAGCTTACCATTGAGCGAAAGAATCAAGATGATCTTATTTTATCGTATAGAGATATTACTCAAATCTCCATAAAAAACTTAAGTCTGTTTATTAGTGATAAAATAATTACTGAAGAAAAAGATCTTCAAAAAATTCAATATTTTGCGATATTACCTTACCCTGATTTTAAAACAACCTCACTAACATATTTTCATTTTATTAGAATAAACTCTGAAAAAACTGCGATACCTACAGCATTTTCAATATTAGTGGAAGAAAATAAGCGTAGTTTTTTATATAACAACATAAATCGTATTAAACCAGTAGTCTATGAGTTTTTTAGAAATTTTGACGAAGTAATAAGTGAATCTTATCCTCCTCGTGAAAATGTAGAAATAAAATTTCAAAACTTTTTATCAAAAATAACTGAAATTGAACATAGTCCATCTACTCCTATTACAACACATAGAAAAATGAAAATCTTATTTGCAGGACTAGACGATTCAGGCAAAACTAGTTTTCTACTTTCAGTGGACCGTAAATATAGTAAATTAATTGGGCTTAAACCCACAACAGGAGCAAGTATTAAATCTATTGAGGCATTAGGGGCAACAATATTTCTATGGGATTTAGGGGGACAGAAAAGATTTCGAGAGAAATACATTGATAAAGCAGAGATTTATTTATATGAAGCAGATTTAATGTTTTACTTTATAGATATTAAAAATAAATCTAGATTTGATGAAAGCATTGAGTATCTCCAAAATTTAAAAGATGTAATAAAGGAATTTAATCAAAATACTCCTATTGTCTATGTCTTATCAAAAGGCGACTCAGATATCGTAGAATCAAAAGAAATTCGGGATAATATAGAATTTATAGAACATAAATTAAAAAATATTAACCAAAATGAACATATTGAAATTTATATAACAACAATATTTCAAATCTTTACTATTTTACGCGCATTCTCATCAGGAATCTCAAAATTAAGTCCTAACAGAGATTTAATAAATCACAATCTAAAAAACTTTTCGTTATTAACAGGGACTTACTTAACACAATTATTGAGTATTGATGGATTAGTCCTTGCTGATTATTACAGTAATCAAGCAATGGAATTAACAAAGATTCCAAAATCAGAAGTTATTAATGTTTTTGAAGTTTCAGCACCTCAATTTGCTGTATTATTTAAGATTTTCGCAAGATTTAAAGCTTTGAAGCAAGATGAAGCAGTCTTTAAAGTGGCTAACTCAGTAATTATTTTTCAAAGAATTCAAATTGAAGACAATATTATGTTCTTCCTATTTTTGGTAGATGATGAGAACAAAAGGGATAAGATAAAAAAAGAATTATCAGCATTCTTAGATTATACTCAAGATTTACTATTAAGGTATATTGCTTAAAATATTACTTGTAATGGGCTTCTCTCAGATATTTTATTTCTTTTTACTCTTTTTTGGTAATAAGAATTTACTCCCGAAATTAAAGAAATAGCAGGTACAACGCATTTTGCAAATTTTATTGGGCCAAACAAAATAAAATCACTAGGGGCAGCAGCACAATAAGTCATTATAGAAGCTATTGCACCACATCTAGCCATTTCACCATACTTTTTAATAAAACTCCATCCATAAATCGCATTAGCAGGAGCAAATCCAGTTGGTAATCCTAATTCTTTTTTGATCAATCCTGTTGTTTCAAAATTAATAGAAATTGAAGGTAAATCTAATACAGCTGTATCCACAATAAAATTTTCAATATTTGCCTTTTGAGCTTTAGGAATCAATGTTTCTTTCAAGAATTTTAATTTTTGATTTGGAAAAATATATCTATTACCAAATGTTAAGAGCACAGCATTTTCTACACCAATTTCTTTCAATTTTTCTAAGTTTTCATCAGTTGTGTTTTCGTCAATACTGTTTAATATAGCTCGATCTAATAATCCTATTTCTTTTAATCCTTTCATAGCAGGTATTCTGGACGAATCATTCAACCCATCAACTAAAAAAGGATATTCCACATTATCTGCGATATATTCACATTCTTTTACAAGTGCTTCTGGATACGCCCCTACAACATCAATTACTCCTTGTAATTTTGTTTCTTCAATAATTTCTGTAAAATCATTTAATTCCTTTTCGAGAATTGTTTTATCGAATTTTCCTGTTTTTTCATCTAATAAAGCGGCATGTTTTGCATAAAATACAGTTGCTATCATGACAATTGGATTTTTACCTGGTTGACCACCAAATTTAACATTTGCTATTTGAAGTTCTTTTTGATCAGTTTCAATATTTAACATAATTTAATAGAATGAAGATTATTTTTGTAAAATTCAATATTATAAAGAAGATAAAATTTACTAAGTTTCTTTTTTGAAAGGTTTATCTAGCATCAATAATCCAATAAACTTTGAAACTTGTTCGGGTGAAATAACTAAATAATCTCCCTCAATAATATATCCAAAATCCTTTGACCAAACAGAAATATCTCTTGAAAAATTCTTTTTATCTATTCTTAAAACTTTACGCATTGTCTTTAATTCAATTTTATTTGTTTGTTCCACTATTTCTTTCACTCTTTTTTTCCTATTTTGCTTTACAGGCTCACTCACCAGAGTTCCTGTATAGATTATTGACAATATAAATTCTGGAATCCATTTATGCATCAATAAAACAATAATTGCTGCAATAAAAGAAGAAGCTGCACTTATTGATACATGAATATCATTCCATTCATAACCAACATAATATAATTCTAGTTGGATTAGCATACGTATAATATTGACCACATAGAAAATAACAGATGAAACAATAAGCGCTTTTGTTTTCCTCCATATAATGTCTTCTTTAGTTTTTCGATCTTGGCTGTGAGGAGTGAAAACGATTATCCCAATGAAAATTACGATCGCTTGGACGCCAGTACAGAATGTTTCAAAGTAAATGTTTGATAACGGCTGTCCATTTATATTTCCTGAAACAAAATTGAATCTCCAATCATATTTTCCACTTGGGGCAAATTCTGCTTCTACTCCCATATTAAAAAAAAGATTTAATAAGAATGTCGTTTGTTTTACGACAATTTCATGTAGCCAGTAATTAATTCTTAAATCAAAAAATAAATATGTTAGATAAGCTGACAGAGGAGCTCCTATAGCGAAAATTATTAATGATCTTATAGAAAAGATATACTTTCGTTCGTTATATTCTATAATAGGTTTTTTAATTCTACTCATTTTCTTAAAAATTTGCATCATTTTTCTCCTCTTCATCGTTGATATGCCTCAAATAATAATGAAACCTATCTATGATTACGTAATTCAAAACAATTAATAATGGAATCATAATAAAGCCAAGGTTCATAAAACTCTCTGATTCTAATAAAGGAATTGTTAAACCAATAAAAAAAGCAAATAATAAGTTAATTGTTAACATTACCCAAATAAATATTTTTTTCAATGTTATTTGCATCATGATGGATGTTTTTTAAGACTCGTATATGAAAGTACAAATTATACTTAATTAAAAATTTTTATTAGAAAGGTTATATTGCCAATCTATTTATTTTTGATTATTATCTTATTTTTGAACACCTTATAAATATAAAATTTTACCCAATCATACACTTTTTTATAAAAATCATCTGAAATATTGACTAAAGTGAACTATATTCCCTCGCTTAGAATTTTTGATTGAGTTAAAATGAAAAATTAGAATTAAATAGAATGTCAACTTAATAACTAAATGTAATAATTTAGGAGTAAGAAAATTTTCGGAGTCCATTGATGAATCTTGACATAACTACAAAAGATCATATTAGAAATTTAACTTATGCAATCCAAAATATCGTTGTTAAAACTTCCTTGAATCTGGAAGAAAAAATTGATTTAAATAAAGTTTCAGAAGAATTACAAAACGCAGAGTATAACTCAGAACGCTTTCCAGGGCTTTTCATTAGAAATAATCATCCAAAATGTGTAATAATTGTTTTTAAGAATGGAAAACTGATCTTAACAGGATTAAAATCATTCGATCATATAGACTTAGCTTTAAACCAGTTGATTTTAAAACTCAATAAAATTCTTGAGAGTAATATCAATAAAAAATCAATATATCCTGAAGTAGTTAATATAGTAATAACTGCAAACTTTTTTAAGCAAATTAATTTGGAACGCGCAGCATTAAAGCTCAACAATAGTATTTATGAACCAGAAGTCTTTCCCGGTTTAATATTTCATTCACTTACTCCAGTAAAATCAGTTTTTCTGATATTTAGTACTGGTAAAGTGGTATTTACAGGAGTAAATAAGAAAATTGTAATTGAGTCCGCATTAGTGAATCTTGAACGCTTGTTAAATGAGAAAAAACTGTTTATAACATCATAAAGATTTGACTTTATTTTTTATTAATAAAATAAAATTTTTTTTATAGGTTGAATTCTTATTTCTCAAACCAATTTAATATAATTATTTCTTTATAACCAAAAATTAAGTGAGATTTTAAATGGCAGAAGAAGAAAAAGAAGATCCAACTTCAGTAGTAGAAGATCCTGAAGTAAAAGAAGAAGGGCAGGAAGATATACCCGAAGAGAAGCCTAAAGCAAAATTTACTTTTAAATGTACTCGCTGCGATAACTGTTGTGCAGTAAGAGGCCCTATTCCCATAACACTATGGGATTTAGAGATGTGGGCAAGAAATGGTGTTGTAGCTAACTTTATGCCATATTTAGATATCTATAATAAACCTGATGGTGGAATTGATTTAATTTTAAAACCATTAGCACCTGCACCCATAGAAAATGAAGAGGAGAAACCCCCTAAAGATCCATTTGGAACAGTTCCTATTGAAGAGCTACTTGATGTAAAGTGCCCTCTTTATAATAAAGATGATAAAAAATGTTTAGCGTATGAAAATCGGCCGTTAAGCTGTCGTACCTATCCCTTAGAATATGATGGAAAAAATTTTATAGTTGTTGATGCTGATTGTCCAGGTGTTGGAGAAGAAGGAATGACTCCTGAAGAATTAAAAGAGATGCGAGAAACAGCAAAAATAATGCATTATGAATTAACTCGAATGAGAATAGCATTACCTATACTAAATCAAATGATCTCTCAAAAAATTATGATGGACTTGGTCCGGCAAAACATGGAAGCGATGAGTAAAATGTCTGATGAAGATAAAACTAAACTCGATGAAATCTTTAAAAAAGGCAATGAAGATTAATAAAAATTTTTTTTATTTTTCCTCTTTTTGAATTTATAATTTAAACTGATCTAATATGAAAGAATTGAAAATAAAGAATTCAATAATATGTTTAGTCCAAGGAGATATTACAGGATTAGATACTGATGCAATTGTAAACGCTGCTAATGCTCAACTTATATTAGGAGGTGGTGTAGCTGGTGCCATTAAGAGAAAAGGAGGTCCACAAATTCAGCAAGAATGTAATAAAGTAGGTGGGACTTTTGTTGGAGGTGCAGTTATAACAACTGGAGGTAATCTTAAAGCTAGACATGTAATTCATGCTGTAGGGCCGAGAATGGGTGAAGAAAATGAAGACAATAAATTAAAGAACGCAACAATTAATAGTTTAAAGTTAATGGATGATAATAACCTTAAATCAATTGCATTTCCCGCAATTTCAACAGGAATTTTTGGATATCCTATTGATCAATGTGCCAAAATTATGATTACCGCAACAAAAGAATACTTACAAGGTGATACTCAAATTAAAAAAGTGATCTTTTGTCTATTTACTGGTTCTGATTTTGAGGTTTTTGAAAAGGAGTTAAATTAATCAAGTTTTGACGTTACTTTTTTTATTAACGTTTAATTTATAATCAGAAGAATAATTATTATTATTTAGAGAAATTCGCATAATTCCAATGCTTAGGAGTTTCTCATTAATATGAAGGATTATAAATATATAAAGTTCTTTGAAGATGTTAGAGTAGGCGACGTTCCTCTTGTAGGAGGAAAAAATGCATCCTTAGGAGAACTATTGAGTTTTGGAATTTCTGTTCCACTTGGTTTTGCGGTAACTTCAGGAGCTTTCGATTATGTATTAGATAATAATTACTTTACTATTAAAGAAGAGGAAATTTCACTTCGAAAATTGATTGCGAGAGATATTAATCGAATATCAAATGAATTGAAGTCAGAAGATATTAAAGCAGTTGAAAAAGTCGATAAAATTTGTGCGAATATTAGATACGTCATTGAACAATCAAGAATTCCAGATTCCTTAGCAGATGAGATATTAGATGCTTATAGCAAATTGATTGAAAAGATTGGAGAAGATTCTACTTTTGCTGTTAGAAGTTCTGCTACAGCCGAAGATCTACCTGATGCTTCATTCGCAGGTCAACAGGATACACATTTGAATATTTCTGGGGAAAAGGAAATTTTAGAATATATTTTAAAGGATATGGCATCTGTATTCACCACTAGAGCAACTATGTATCGAGAAAGAGCCGGGTTTGATCATTTTGGTGTAAAACTTTCAGTGGGAATCCAAGAAATGGCTGGTGGGCGAGGGGGTGTAAAATCATCTGGTGTAATGTTTACAGAAGACCCGGATTCAGGCAATCCAAACGTCGTTGTTATAAGAGGTACATGGGGTTTGGGAGAATTAATAGTACAAGGTGTTGAAAAAGGAGATGAATTTATAGTCTTTAAGCATGATCCCAAACAACTTCGAATTATTCGTCATGAACTTGTGAAAAAAGAAAAAATGATGATTTTTTCTAAAGGTATTGAAAAAATTGGAACCGAAATAATCAATGTACCTCAAGAAAAACAAATGCAATTCTGTTTAACCGAAGATAAAGTTATGATTTTAGCGGAATATGCGCAAAAAATTAGAGATCACTATGGAAGGAGAATGGATATTGAATGGGCTGTTGGAAATAATGGTAAAATTTATATTGTCCAAGCACGCCCTGAAACAGTCCATAGTATTAAAGGTGATGTTGAAGAAATTTTTTATCTTCTTGAAGATCCTAAGAAATTGATAGAAGATGGTTTAATTATTGAGAACACGGGTATTGCCATAGGTCGGAGAATTGGGTATGGAAAAATTAAAATAATAGAAAATATAAATGATGCTTATTTATTACGAGAAGGAGATATTTTAATAACTGAAGAAACTAACCCTGATTGGACTTCATATATGCAAAATTTAGGAGGTGTAATTACAGAGAGAGGTGGTCCTACATGTCATGCAGCAATAGTTTCGAGGGAACTAAATATAGCATCAATTGTTGGGGCGGATGATATTGTCCAGGTAATGAAAGAAAAACAACGTAATGGATTAGATTATGTAACAATTGATTGTAGTGAAGGAGAGCCACGTCTCTGGCTTCGAGATGTTGAATATGATTATGATACAATTGAATTTGCAAAACTACCTTCTACCAAGACTAAAGTTTTAGTTAATTTAGGAATTCCTAAAGGAGCATTATCTTCTGGAAAACATCCAGATGGAACAGGTTTAGCAAGGTTAGAATTCATCATAAATGATGAAATCAAGATTCATCCAAATGCTTTAATTGATTTTGAAGCATTAGTTATGAGATATGATATTCTTTTAGAACAAAGGAAAAAGATTGAAAACATAAAAAAAAGCGATTTATATCATAAAGATCCTTTCAGTCAAGAAATAATAAGGTTAAAACAAACTTTGGACAAAATAAGAGAATTAACGATTGGCTACGACAACAAAGAAGAATTTTATATCGAAAAATTAGCTGAGGGAATAGCAACTATTGCTGCTGGAGTATGGAAAACATTACCTGATGGGAGTTTTGCTGAATGTGTAGTAAGACTTTCAGACTTTAAAACTAATGAATATGCTAACCTTCTAGGTGGATGGATATATGAAGGTGAAGAAAATAACCCAATGCTGGGTTTCAGAGGGTGTTCACGTTATGTACATGATGAATTTCAGCAAGCATTTATGTTAGAATTACGAGCAATTAAAAAGGCTCGAGATTGGGGATTAAATAATATTATACCCATGCTTCCTTTCTGTAGAAGCCCTGAAGAAGCGCAAAAGATAATAGATATTATGGAAAGTGAAGGATTAATACGAGGTCAAGATGATCTAAAAGTTTATGTTATGGCAGAAATTCCGTCAAATATAATTTGCGCGGATATTTTTAGCAAAATCTTTGACGGATTCTCAATAGGATCAAATGATCTTACTCAACTCACTTATGGAGTTGGACGAGATAATGAAAAGATGATTCCTTTAATGAATAATTACAATTATAATACAAATAGTGAAGCAATAAGAAGATCAGTTAGTCACCTAATTGAAACAGCTCATAAGTTCGAGAGGAAAGTAGGAATATGCGGTCAAGCTCCAAGTGATGATCCTGATTTCCTTAGATTCCTGGTAAGAGAAGGTATTGATTCAATATCATTAAATTTTGATACTTTTGCTCAAGGGAGAATGAATACTTGGAGAACAGAAATTATTGAAGCAAAACTTGAGGAAGAAAATAAGGCTCAATCATACAAATTCCTTAGTGAATGCGATAAATTAATTGATAAAATTCGAATTCCTCGAGGTAAACTCCATAATATAGTAAGAAAGGAAGGTAAAAATGTAAATCAAAACCTTCTAACCTCCACTGAACAATTTGATCAAACTTTCAATATTATTCAAAAAATTTCAGAAGAATTTGTAAAGGAAATTGATCAAGGAAAAATTAAGAAATTTAATGAATTTTTTAATCAATATCAAAATCAAATAAAGGAATTTGATGAAAACATCTCAACCCTAAAAAGACAAATTCGTGAATTTGGGATCTATTAAGAATATGTTAAAAATCAAAAAAATTATATTTTAAAAAAAATTTTACTTTTTATATTTCCTATTTATTAAATACACTTCTTTTGGTGAATATTTTTATGCCAAGGGCACTAACAGACGAAGAGAAACAAGCTTTTGAAGAAGTTGAATATCTTCTAAATGGAATGATAAATGACCGTAGTGTGCCCCGTAATATTAAAAGAATAGCACAAAGAGGTATCAATGAATTACATAGGGATGATGAAACTCCAGGTGTTCTCGCCAGTAATGTAATGTACATGGTGGATGATCTAAGCCAAGATCCGAATATTCCTTTTCATGCCCGCACTACAATTTACCGAATTATTTCTATTCTTGAGAAAGTAAAAGATTAATCTAGAGAAAATATATTCAATCTCTTTAGAATAGTTATAAGTAAAAATTCATAAGAAAGAATGCTTATTTTATCTAAATTCCTTCTTTATTTTATATTAATATACTATGGGAAAGTAGTCTAGATTGGTATGATTCTTGGTCCGGGACCAAGAGGTCGGGGGTTCAAATCTCCCCTTTCCCATTAAGACTATCATTTATTAAATAAAAAGAATATATTATACCTTATAAAAAAAAAATTTCAATTATATATATAAAAAAAATTAGAGGAGATTTAGTTTTGCCTTTAGATATAAATGGTTGGATTGATGGAATTACTGCATCAGGAGTGGTGATTTTTGGTATAATTTTTGGTTCATTTTTTCTATATCGATCGAGAAAAACTGAAGCTAAACTACTTACTTATTTAGGTTTAGCAAATATGCTTGCTGGTCTTATGTTCTTAGGTGTATTTTTAGATTTTCTTTCTGTTCTTTTGCTTCAACAAAATATGCCCAATAATGGTATTGTTGCGATACTATCATATATTTGGTTTGCTCCCGCAATAGTAACCGCAATGTATATAGGCACTGAATTACTAACACCAAAGAAGAAATTGTATATAATCCTTGTATTCATAGCGATCTCAATTATTTTTGAAATAGTCATGTTTATTAATCCTTTAGGTTCTTTTAATTTTATTCCTACACCACCTGTCGCTCCAGTAATAAATCTAATCGATTATAATGTTAATCTAAATACACTCGCGGGATATTTAATGGGAGGATTATTGGTATCTGTTATAGCTTTCTTAGGAATAGGATTTTTATACAAAGCCTTTCAATCTTCAGGAGCTATTCGTAAAAATTTTCTATACCTTTCAATAGGGTCACTATGCTTTTGTATATTTGGACTGTTAGAGGGTTTAACTGCTCCGGGATTTTTAGGAATAATAGTGAGAATTGGGTATTTAAGTAGCTTCTGGTTCATGTATTTAGGATTAAAAATATAATCTAAAATCTTTTTTTTTCAGCGATTATTATTTATATAAAAAAGATATATTATTAGTTAAAAGCGAAATATTTACAGATTATAAACATAATTTTACTTCATCCAGCAAAATTTCTTGTAATTATGAAGCAACAGATAATAAAGGGCATCGCTTACATTGAAATGAATGATGAACTCGGACCAAATCCAGTAGCTTGGCTTCCTTCTAAATTCACTCAAATGGAACTTATGCATATTTGCATAAAAGCCTTAACCGTTTTAACTGGAGAGCAAGGTCTTATCCCAGAATCATTAGTAATTCTTCCATTTACTTCAATGAATTTAAAAGGGTTAATCAAATACATAAAATGGGATGATGAAACTAGACGAGGAGGAATAGGTCAGTCTGCTTTCGTTTTACTTTTTCAAGAAACTGATGATGTAATTTTTTACAAATATATAAATGAGCTTTCTATTCCTTTTAATAATCTCACTCCAGCAATTATAAATCTAGAAAAATCAAAAGCAACTAGAGGAGAATATATAAAGGTTATAGAACATCTCGAATTTAACATTACGACCCTTTTAGAGGAATTTAGATTACAGGAAACTACTCTACAAGAGAGTGAGGCTTTCCCTGTCCAAGAAATAATGGATCGAAGTCTAATAGACTATCAATTTAAGATAATAATAGTTGGGGATCCCAATGTTGGTAAAACGTCATTGATCTTAAGATATACTGATAACGCGTTCAGAAGAAATTATGTACCCACCTTAGGCGTAATGGTGAGTGACAAGATCTTTAAAATAGAGGATGTTGTTATCCAATTAACATTATGGGACATCGGAGGACAGCAAAAATTTCAAACAATGAGACAGCAATTTTATCGAGGTTCAGACGCTGTTTTTTTAGTTTTTGATTTAACTAGAGCTGAAACTTTTAAAAATATACCAAAATGGTTTTCAGATGTAGTTGAACAGTTAAAAGATCGTGGAGAAGAGTTAATGGGTTATATTATTGGTAATAAAAGGGACTTAACAGAAGAGAGGAAAATAACTCCAGAAAATATTAATAAGCTAGCAGACAAATTAGAATTAGGATTTATCGAAACCTCGGCACTATTAGGAGAAAATGTAGATGAAGCATTTTCTCAAATTGCTAACTTATTATACAAATCACGAATGTAAACACATCATATTGTATCTATGAAAACCCATTTTGCCACTAGTTTGTTATATAAACACGAATTAACTATAATATTCTATTAATTCTTATGTGTGTGTTTTAATTATATTCTTAATCTAATTTTATAAGGGGATACTATTAATGGATTGTACAAATTTATCAGGTTGTATTTTTTTCAATGATAAGATGGTCGATATGCCCGTGACAGCAGAAATGTTCAAACAAGTATTTTGTAAGAAGAATTATAAAACATGTGCAAGATTTATCGTAGCTAAAACACTAGGTAAACATGATGTTCCTAATGATTTATTTCCAAACCAAGATGAAAGAGCAAAAAATATAATATTTAAAAGGTAATTGACTACTATTTTATTTCGTGAAAGTTGAGTTTCACGAACTTTTTACAAAAAGAACGAAAATCCGTTAGATTTACAAATTTTTAATAACTTGAAGTTTTTTTATTTATTAAATAGTTTTAGTCTAAAACAATCCCATTTCGTTCCCAATAATGCCCAAGGAGATAATTAAAGCAATTGTTTATACTGAACTCAACGAAGGATCCGGACCTACTCCGGTGCTATGGAATCCTCTGGATTTACCAGAAAAACTTCGGATGTCAGTAGCAATTAAATCTATTACAATGTTAACAACAGATCAGGGAGTTGTGCCCAAATCGGCAGTTATAATGCCCTTTTCCTCATTTAATTTAAAAGGTATAGTAAAATATATAGAAATGAAGGAAGCATCATTTAAAGGAGGAATGGCATTATCAACAATTACTTTACTATTTAATGAAGCAGATGATATTATTTTTTATAAATATATTGATTATCTTGAGTCTGCTTTTGATACTAGTGCCAAACGAATAATTGAACTTAAATTAAATGAAGCTAATTCTGATGATATTTTCTATGAGATTAATAACCTCAATCTTAAAATTTCTGAAATCTTGAATGACTTACATAAAAAAGAGAAATCGACTTCAGAATCAATAGCTTTTCCTGAACAGGATCTTGAAGAAGAATCTGCAATTGCATATAATTTTAAAGTTGTAGTTTGTGGGGATCCTGGTGTAGGAAAAACTTCAACTATCCTAAGATTTACAGATGATGCTTTTGCAAGAACTTACATACCCACACTAGGAGTAAATATTTCAGAAAAAAATATGGAAATAAATAAAATAAGAGCTAAACTTATCCTATGGGATATTGCAGGACAGATTAAATTTGAAGCGATGCGGAGACATTTTTATAAAGGAGCAGAGGCTGTGATCTTTATTTTTGACCTTACAAATCGAAAATCATTTGAAAGTATATCAAATTGGTATAAAGATGTAGAAAGAAATATTATCCATATCGAAGATGAAATAATAGGTTTTATTTTAGGTAATAAGGAAGATTTGAGCAATCAAAGAGCCATTAATTTAGAAGAATCCTCTTTGATTGCACAAAAACTTAATCTGGAATACGTAGAGACATCTGCTTTAACAGGAAAAAATGTTGAAGAAATATTCTTTAAATTAACTGAAACATTACTTAAATCTAAAGAATAATTAAGTTTGAGTTGTTAAAGTTGGATTTTGAAGATATTGTATATAAAAGACGTACTATTAGGAGATTCAAAAAGGATCCGATTGCTTTAGAAACTCTAAGGAAATTAATAGATTTTGCTCGAGTTGCTCCTATGGCAAGAAACATTCAAGCCCTCGAATTTATAATCATCCAAAGTTCTGAGATGAAAGAAAATATATTCCCATTAGTTAATTGGGCGGGATCACTTCCAGAAGATCAAAGGACTCCTGAAAAAGGAAGAGAACCTACATCCTATATAATTGTATTACTTAATACTAAAATAAAAAATGCATATGTTGATTTTGATGTCGGTGCTGCTGTTGAAAACATTCTATTAGGAGCAGTTAATGTTGGAATAGGAAGTTGTTGGATGGGCTCAATCAATAGAGAAAAAATTAGAAAGTTACTTGAAATACCTCATTATTATGAAATAAAACATGTAATTAGCCTTGGATACCCCGATGAAGAATCTACAATAGAAACATATAATGAGTCATTTAAATATTGGAAAACCACTGATGGACAAATGCACGTTCCAAAGCGTGCTCTGGATGATATAATTTACAAAATATTATAATTTAATAATATGAAGGCTAATTTAAAACCAATAAGGAGGAGTATATTCAAGATCATCATAATATATAATATCAGTAGTAATACTGGTTGATGCCATGTAATTTTTAGCCCAAAATCCTCGTTGAATAAGACTAAAATCATGAGAATCGATATCTTCTCCATCGATCCATACAGATAGAATTCCTCTCCATTCCTCATCTGTTAATCGATTATAATTAGGTGCAGGAAATTCATAATAAGAAAACACTGGCCCTATAACTGGAATCTCATGTCCATCCCAACTGGGGACTAATGCTATGATGTGCTCCAAAAACCCTGTAGAAATATGCAAAACTTGCTTTGTATTAGGATCAGTATGAATATCTGCAATCAAACTTGCTCTGGAGTTTGCTACTGAGCTTACTTCATCGTATGGATAACCAAACATCATGAGCAAAAATGGGAGCCATCCAATATTATAAGAAGGGCCACATATATCACTTTCTCTTACTCCAAAAAGCGATGTAAGAAAAGATTTATCCCTACCAGTTAAGTAGATACCCTTTAGTTCTTTAATTGAGATAGATTCTAACCAATAGGAAATATTAGTGAAGGTATCTAAATATCTTAAGAAGTTAAAATATCCTGAGGTAAAGTTATATCCAATATTTCTTAATCGTTCAAATGAAAGCTTAAAAACTTGGCTTAATTGACCTAGTGATCTATAAAATTCTGGGTATGGTTCAACATATGCAGTTGGAGTAGAGCATATGATACCTCCAGTGGATTGTTTAGTATATAAGATTGTATCATGTCGAAGTTGTGCATATGATCCCATGATTGTCGTAAGTTTTTCATCTAACCATACATTAGAATTCATAAATTCAGGAAGTGTATACGTTTCATTAAATTCAGAAGTATTAGTAGCAAGAGTTTTTAATGAACTGATCCAATTCCATTGAAGTGTTTCTTTTTTACCATTAGAGGTTGAAGTTATATTATCTTTAACTGATTCGAGTACATTTGCATAATCAGGATATGTTTGGAATTCATTTGGATATTCCTCGTGCAGTAATTGCAAAGCACGATTGGATTCAAGACAAGTATATGCAAAGTCTAACCCATAAGGCAATAACCTGTTGTAAATATAAGGATGAACCATATGTTGCAATGAATAACTATCTAAGGTTTCAATTTCTCCGAATAAAGTAAATGTTTTAGGGGACATGACATTACCATTAATAGCATCAACATAAAAAGGAATGTCTGGTCTTGGAATATCTGAATCATTTAGTACGTTATTTTGAATTTGGAGTAATACATTTTCATTGATATCGTTTAGGCTCCAATTAAATCCAAGTAGATTCATACATTGAGTATCCAAATCTTTTGGAGTTATAGAATTTGGTGGCCCCATTATAATATCCAGAAATCCCATAATTGTATCCCAAATGTTAATCCCAGAAACTATATTATATTTATAAAGGTATTCTAATGAAGTTTTCTTTAAAAGCCATGTTACCTGAATCGCAGAATTAACCATTTCTGTATTATCAAAAAAAAATGGGATTCTAGCCAACCATTTGTATAATCTAAAATACCTTTGCAAAATTTCAGATTTTGTATAATGTCCTCTTGGTTTATATTGACTATAATCATCGAAAAAGCGAATTGTTAAATCAGTATAGGTAGGTGAAGAATGTCCCATAATTGCATTATATAGTTCTTCAGATGCTTCTTCTATTTCAATTGGAAGTCTTTGATTTAGCGGAGAGTCAATAATTTTTAATGCTACATTAAAATATATGATAGTGTGAATATCAATTAAAGATGAATGTTCTATTATTTTTTTCATACTTTCAATAACTAAAGCCCTTAATAATGGAAAAAAGATATCTTCTTCAGTACTTTCTAAAACTTTGTCAAATATTAGATGCCAAACGTGTAGCATTGTATCGGTTGTTATAAAAATTGGGAGATCCTTATGCCAATAAAATCCAAAGGCATCTACAATATCATCAGTTCCCATTCTATTTAAGACAACGAATCTGTTCTGTTGCAATAATTGAATTTCTACAGTCGTTAAGCTAAACGCTTGATTAATTAAATTATAATAATATGAAGAATCCTCTAGAATTTCATCATATTGGTTTAACGTAGTATAAGGGAGGTACCCACTTCTATAATAATTATAGAGAGTAAAATATGGATTATCTTCACCTGGATATATCCCTATCTCATTGTCATTTGAATCATTACCATCATCGCTGTTTTCAATAATAAGTAATTGATTTAATACCGGAGAAAATCCAATAAAGACTATCCCAATAATTATTATACTTAAGATAATCTTCGATTTTGGATTCATTTTTAATCTTAAATAATTATTACAATTTTATATATAAACTTTGCATCAATGAGAATGGAATGTCATTATATCAAATAGAGTATCATATATGTTGAAATTTCTTTTCTCAAAGAATATTCGATGAAAACAAGTGGATTTTTACAAACTTTCTTTTAAATTTATTTAGAGTGGAACAACTATATGAGTTTCTGTACGGGAAACTCCATCTAAACTATGAATTTTAGCCAGAATAGTCTTGGCGATAGTTTCAACATCTTGTCCTTCTACTTTAACAATTACATCAATACCGCCTGTTACTGGGTAAACTTCCTGAACTTCTTCTATTTCTTGTAAACCATGAACGACAGATTCTACAAAACCTGCTTGTGTATTCATTAAAACAAAACATATAGTCAATTTTCTACATCTCCTAATTAAAAGTAATTTAATTAAATATTGTCTCATAAGTTTAAAAAGGTTATATTTTAAAGCTCTTTGCTAAAATATTGTTATTTCAACCCTAATCCAATCGGAGATTACTTAAATTGATTGAATCTTATAAGTTAAGGGAGTAAAATACTTTCGAATAAAAAGTAAAAAAATACTGCGTTTCCGAGATATACTATCATTACTATAAAGGTAACTGGAATTTTTAAAAGATGTTTCTTCTCCTGAATTAAAATAAAACTATAATAAGTCGAAACGCCAAGGATAATTTCTGGAATAATTATATATAATGCCAAATGTCCAATCATAGCTACATTTTGGGCATACCAAGATTGTAGCATCCACATTGTTTGCTCAGCTAGTCCAAAAATTAAAAGCGATAAAGCACCAATAATAATGTACGTAATTGATTTTGAATACCGTTTCTGGATTCTTAGTCCTGCGAAAATAATCAGAAACAAAGGAATTGCCCATAAGCCCGCCATATATAGTGAAACTGTTCCAATCTTTATGAATCCATCTTCTGGGAAAACTAGTATGCCGAGTTCAGCAGATAAAAACCAATCTGGCCATATTTGAAATAAACTAAGAAGAAAAACAAAAAGCCAAATATTAATCCATTCAGAATGATTCCGTAAATACCCAAACACAGGCAATATTATATTATAAATTACAACTAAAATGAATAATTTAATTCCCATATATTCGGTAAGAGGAATTAATAGAATTACAAGGCAAATTATTACAAAAACTAAATGAATTATAAGAAAATCTATAATTTCTTTCGAAATATTTAATTTCATGATTATATGAAATCCTACACTGTTTAAATAGTATTTATGAATCTTCTTATTTTATCAATTCTAACTCTAGTGTAATAAAAAAATACAAGAAAAGAAAGATATGACAGAAATTAAAAATATCTCAGTGATTGGTGCTGGTTTTACAGGGAAACAAATAGCAGCAATCACTGCTTTACACAATTATAATGTAAGCATTTTTGATATAAATTTAGAAATATTGGAAGAAGCGAAAAAATATATCAATGGAGTTCTGAAGCGAAATAAAAAAAATGAACTGATAGAAAATGTTAATTATTATAATAATATTAAGGAAGCAGTTAAAGAAGCAGATTTAGCTATTGAGGCGATACCAGAGAACATTGAATTGAAAAAAGAAGCGTTCTCTCAAATTGAAAAGTTTGCTCCTAAAAATGTTATAATTGCTACTAATAGTTCCTCAATTCCAGTTTCTAAGATTGAAGAGGCTGTAAGTAGAAAGGATAGAATTTTGAATATTCATTTTTATCCTCCCATTCCTACACGTCCAATGGCAGATCTTATGCGAGGTACAAAAACGAGTGATGAGGCTTTTAAAAGTGGAGAGAAATGGTTAGAGAGCATTGGATGTCATCCGATTATATTAAAAAAAGAATCTCATGGATTTGTATTTAATAGAATGTGGCATGCTGCGAGAAGGGAGGCATTAAGACTTTGGGCAGGAGGTTACGCTGACATTAAAACTATAGATTTAGCATGGAAGACTTTCACAGGTATGAAAATGGGGCCATTTGTTTTAATGGATGGTATTGGGTTAGATACAGTATATTCAGTTCAAATGAGTTATTATCATGAAAGTGGTGATTCTAGAGACAAACCACCTGATGAACTTAAAGAAATGGTTGAAAAGGGAGAACTTGGAATGAAATCTGGTAAGGGTTTTTATACGTGGAAGAAACAAAAAAAAACATAATATTAAGATTATCCCAATTATTTCAAATCAATATATTATCAAACATCAAAAAGCTAATTTTAAAATAAACAATCAAAAAAAGTATAATTTTGATAAAGAGGTAAGAATAATATGAAACCTAATTTACTAACAGATGAAAAAGTAGTTATAACTGCTGCAATTACTGGAGGGATTCAAGGAAAATGGGCAAATCCTGCAATTCCTGTGACACCAGAAGAACAAGCCCAAAATGCTTTGGAATGCTATGAAGCAGGGGCTTCAATATTACATCTCCATGTTCGTGGTGAAGATGGTCAAAATACTCCAGATTTAAAATATTATAATAAAACAGTTAAACTTATACATGAAAAATGTCCAATCATAGTTCAAATTGGGAATGGAATAGGAGCACGCATTGCATATGGAACTAAAACTAGTAGTAAAGGACGGAAATACGGTCAAACCATTGTTATGCCCACTCTTAAAGAACGGTTAAATCTACTTAATATAGATCCACCACCAGATATGCATACTATCAACGCTGGTACCTTCGAATTTCAGACTAAATATGGTAACCATACTTTTGACAATCCAATCTCTTTTAATAAACGGTATGTTGAAGGATGCAATAAAAGAGGGTTTGGAATTGAGATTGAAGTTTATGATACAAGTCATATTACTAATGTAGAAACTCTCGTTTCAAGATTTAAGGTTCTTAAACCACCATTGCATTTCAGTATTGTATTAGGTATTGGTGGAGGAGCACCAGCAACAATTAGAAATCTACTAAATATGGTTGATTTATTGCCTGAAGGATCAACTTGGCAAGTTGTTACTGTGGGTAAATTGAACCTTCGAACAACTACGATTGCTCTCTGTATGGGTGGAAATATACGTACTGGGCTTGAAGACATTCTTTATTATCAAAAAGGAGAGATGGTAAAAAGTAATGCTCAATTAGTTAAAAGAATGGTTCGACTGGCAAAAGAAATTGGAAGAGAACCTGCTAGTATCGATGAAGCGAGAAAAAAACTAGGATTAAATTAAAATTTAAGAAATTTAAAAAAAAAAAAAGATTTATTTTAATTCAGGATGTTTATCCAATTCCTCTCTCATTAACCTGAGTTTTTCACCATGCAAATCGTAATATTTCCATATGAGTATTGATCCTACAAGTGCGATAGCGGGAAATAAAAATATTATCGATTTTAGTCCAAGTTCGATTAAAAAAGGATCAGCAGGTATAGGTGTATACGTACTCCAACCAGTTCCAGAAAAAATAGTGGCAATAGTGGTAATACCTAGTATCATGGAAAATCTGTGTATAAAAGCATTTACACCATAATAACTTGCAGCTCTTTTTACACCAAATTTAAGTGCATCTTGATCTATTACATCACCATGGATTAAATCAATGTAAAATAATGCTGCAGACAATCCAAATCCAGTTGTAAAAAATACAACCATCGACATTATCCTACTAATCTCATTATTAGACAATAGAACTAATGGAAATAATGTAACAATCCATATTCCCAATCCAATCATTAAACCTTTACGTGTACCAATTTTTGATGCGATCCTAGATTGTAAAGGCATAAAAAGTGCAGCTGAAATAAGTGCTAGTGCCAATGTGACTCCTATAAATAGCTCTCCTTCAGTTCTTCCAAGAACAAAAACGGAATAAAGAGGAAATACTGTTAATAAAACATTTAGACAATACCAAACAAGCATATTCCCAAAAGTAAACTTTAAGAATGTTCTATTCGCAAATGTTATTTTCAACGATTTAAAAAAGCCTGGTCTTTTATCATAATCTGTTGCTTGTTCATCTTTTTCCTTTACCGCAATGAAAATGAATAAAATTGCCATAATCAGTACTATAGAACCGAGAATTATTCCTGAAATAATATAGTCAAGTTGAATAGCCGCAGCTTCTAAAGGATTGGGAGGATAAGTGGCTGGAACTAAAGGACTAATGATTATTGTTGGAAGTATTGATGCAAGAATTATAGCAATCAAAGTAAAAACTTTTATGAAAACGTTCACACCCGCTCTTTGTTTTTCAGTTGGAAACATTTCAGGAAAAAGTGCATTTGTATTTACTGAAAACATTGTATAAAATAATTCAAAGGCAAAAATTATAAATATAAAATACCAGAATTCAAAGCTGGATGGTGTTGTATATAGGAATATCATCATTAATGATAATGGAATAAATGAAATTATCAAATAAAACTTCCTTTTTCCTAATTTACCTTTTTGTTTGGTTCTTTCGCTTAATGCGCCTAAAAGAGGATCATTAAACATATTCCAAATGCCCCATAGAACAAATCCGGTCCACATTTCTAGCATTGAAAGACCTACTACTGCAAAATAAAAAGTAAAAACATAAATAGTAAATGCTTGATAAGTTAACTGATCGGGGAAACCACTTAAGCCAAATAATATTTTCTCTTTTAATGATATATTTCTTTCACTCATGTAATTTTCCTACTTTAGTTTTATATTAAATTTAATATTATTTTTTAAATATTAGTTAAAGTTATTTTAATAGTTTTCATTTTTCAAATACTATTTTGTTTTATACATATTTTTTGAGTTATAAAAATCTACTAATTCTCCATAATTTGAGAATAATCTAAGACAATTATTATAAATTATATTAGCATACAACAAATTAAGAAAAATATTTTATTAGTTGTTAATTTATGACAGATTTAAATATTGAAGCTACTTATTTTGAAAAAAGTGGACCACATAACACCAATAAAGCGTTACAAGTCGCTAGAATATATGCTGATCAATTCAATATTAACGATATTGTTATTGCGAGTACTACTGGCACAACAGCTTCCAAAGCATTAGAATTTTTCAATCCAAAAAAGTTTAATATCGTTATCATTACTCACTCGTACTATTTTGCTGGAATTAATAATCGACAAGAATTTCCAGAAGATCTAATGGAGAGATTAAGAGAGCAAGGCTTAAGGATTTTCTCATCGACTCATTCTATGGCGGGTATTGAAAGAAATGTGCGTAAGTCATTGAATCAGTGGCTACCTATAGAAATTTTAGCTAAATATCTTAGGAGTAATTTTAGTCAAGGTATAAAAGTATGTATGGAAATTGCGAGTATGGCAGCTGATGCAGGATTAGTTTCTGATTTAGAGAAAGACATAATTTGCTTAGGCGGAACTGGACGTGGTGCTGATACTGTTTGTTTGATAAAAGCAATGCCCACGAGTTTGTTTGATCAACTTAGAGTTAAAGCTATATTAGCTAAACCATTATAATCTAAGCAATGATAAAAAAAAGATAAATTAAATAATTTCTAATTTTTTTCCAACTTTCTCTATAGCCGCTAATGCCATGGTTAAATCTTCCTTAGTGAGTAATGCGTTCATCTGTACCCTTATTCGGGATAACTCTCTAGCAACCATTGGAAAAACTATTGGTGTTCCATACACATTTTCTTCCTCGAACAAGATTCGGGCGAGTTCTTGGGCCTTACCAGAGTCGCCGATTATTAATGGAATGATAGGAGTTTCTGAGCTTCCAGTATTATATCCCATACTTTGGACTTCTTTTTTAAAGTAATTCGTATGATCCCATACTCTTTTTACATGCTCTGGTTCACTTTCAACGACCTCGATAGAAGCTTTATTAGCAGCTACTACACCTGGAGGGTGAGCTGTGCTTAAAAGATATGTTCTACTTTTATTTGCACAAAATTCTATCAGATCTTTTGAACCTGCTACAGTACCTCCAAAAACTCCAAATCCTTTGCTCATGGAACCGCCCTCCACATGAACTTTTCCTTGCAAATTAAAATGAGCTACAATACCTCGTCCGTTACCTAAGACACCTTCTCCATGGCAATCATCGACAAAAATCATAGCTCCAAAATCTTCAGCAACTTCTGCAATCTTATCTAAAGGTGCCATATCTCCATCCATACTGAATACTCCGTCAGTAATAATACAAATTCTTCTAGCGCTTTCTTTTTCTGCTTCCTTTAATTGTCTTTCCAAATCTCCAACATCGCGATGTTTATAAATAATTCTTTTAGCACCAGATAGTCTTACTCCGTCAATAATAGAACC
>JAEOTV010000174.1 GCA_016839635.1 Promethearchaeota archaeon
AATTCTCCTACTTTCCTGCTGATGTGGATGGGATTGGTGCTATTGCAAGTGCTGTATTCTGTGCATCAGAAGAACAAGGCAAGAACTTAGAACTTGGTAATCTTGAAATTGTCACTTCAGAATTCAGCGGAGGTAAAATATTTGCATCCTCCTGTGGTCCTAAAGGTGTTTTAACCCTAATTTCCGATCCTGAGATAAATATTGGTTTAATTAGACTTATTTTGAAACGATCCGGAGATGAATTAAAGGAGATACTAGATGAATTTTTATCTGAGACAGTCGAAGTTATGGATAGTGGCTTAGATTTATCAGATCTTGACTCACTTACACCTGATTAAAAATATTGTTTTTAACCAAAATTTCTTTTATTTATAATAAACTTAAACTCTTTATTACTTGAATTTGTTATTAGAATTTCACTTATTTTCATTTAAGATTAAAAAAAAAAGGAAGTTAGGTTTTAGGTTTTCTTTTTCTAATGAAATAAATTCCAACAATAGCTCCAAGAGCCGCACCTTCAAGAATAACAAAGATTAATAAGACAATACTCAAGGTTACCGTATCTATTTCAGGGAGTCCAGCAAAACATATATTATTTTCAAAAATATTTCCTGAACTTCCTCCTGTTTCATTGTAACATACCAAATTCCCTAACAAAATATTATTAGCAATTATATTACTATCGCTATTATCTAAGTATGTACCGTTCCTGTTATTATTCGCGGTGTTAGATATTATTGAATTTGAGTTACTATCTAATAAATGAATTCCATTCATTTCATTATTATTAGCTGTATTTCCTATTAATGCAGCGTTATTACTTGAATCTAGTAGAATCCCATGTTTTTTATTATTACTAGCTAAATTATTAGTCAAAAGATTATTGTGACTATTGAAATCTAAATGAATACCACTTAAGTTATTGTATTGTATAGTATTATATTTTAAAATAATCCTTTGACTAGAAAATAGTCTTATCCCATCTAAACCATTATGATGAACGTTGTTATTCTCAATTTCGCAATCATCTGGGCTATTCAGAAATATTCCATTTTCTGTATTCTCATAAACTGTGTTTTGAGCACAGATAAGATTATTTCCCCCATCAAGAAGAATTCCATCTAATTCATTTCCATAGATAAAATTATGTTGAATCAGTAATTCAGTGCATGAATCTGTTTCAATTCCATTCTGACCATTAAAACTTGCAGTATTACCTGAGATACTGTTATAATCGCTATTAGAAGTCAATGAAATACCATTTATATTTTCATTTTTATTTGCTAGATTATTCGAAATTGTATTAAAAGTACTCTGAGTGAGAAATAAGCCATGGTTAAAATTAGCTGAAGCATTATTAGTTGAAATTGTGTTATGATGGGAATTAGATAAGCGTAAGCCTTCATTATTTCCATAGACATGATTTCCATTTAATTCTGTATTATTGACAAACCCTAATTCGATACCCCTGAGACAGTTATATGCGATACAATTAATGATTTCACCATTTGTTACATTATTTAAATATAATCCAGCCTCTAGGGAGTCTGAATTTCTAAATGTACAACTTCTAATAACAAAATATTCTCTTGAATTCAATATCCTTAAGCAGTCATCAAACATGGCACCATTATCAAAAATATGATCTCGAATTATATATGGACTTGCAGGTGTACCAAATCCAGTACAAATTCCAGTATCCTTTGCCCATGTCCAGTTACCAGAATTAGTAGTGTTGGTAGTAGCTAACGCATCAATTTCAATATCAACAAATGTAGCAGCAATTTTTGGAGATGTTTTATCATAGGTATTTTCAAAGTTAATATTACTATTTAAAGCTTGGAAATTAAAGGTAATTGAAAATCCTAAAATTGAACATACTAAAATTGTAGTAAATAGAACCACATATTTTTGTTTTTTTTTATTGAACATTAGTATAACCATTTTTTGTTAAATAGTATGTAATTGAACATGGATATGATATAAAAAGGATTTAGGAATGATTCTTCCCAATTAACCAAAAAATACCCTAAAATTAAATTAAAAAAAAAAAAGAGAAGAAGTTTAGGTTTTAGGTTTTCTTTTTCTAACAAAATATACAGCAATTATTACGCCGAGAACAGCACTTTCTATGATAACAAGAATTAATAACAGTATGCTTAAATCAATTGCTAAACCACCAGTACCAGTGCACACATTAGCCTCGAAAATATTTCCTGTGCTTCCAGTTTCGTTATAACACACGATATTACCTAAAAAGATATTGCTGATGATTTTATTGTTATTACTCGAGTCAAGAAATGTACCATTTTTATTATTATTGGCAACATTTGAAATTATGGTATTATCCTGGCTTGCTAATAAATCAATTCCATTTTCTCCATTATTACTTGCTGTGTTATCTGAAATAATATTGTTATCACTACTTATCAGAGATATTCCATTTTTAACGTTATTAGATGCTATATTATTAATTAATAGGTTATCATCACTATTCGCAGCAAAGTAAACTCCGCTCCTATTATTGTACTGGAAACTATTATCTTTTATGAGATTTCTCAGAGATCCACCATCTAAAATGATGCCATACCTACCATTGTGATGTATATTATTATCTTCAATTAAGCTGTCAGTCATAACGGTATGGTAAATTCCATTATTTTTGTTTTCATATGCTGTATTCTGAGTACAAGTTAAATTATTCCCAAGAGCCATATATATACCATCACCCGTATTATTATATGCTGTATTCCTATGAATAATATTATGAAAACCAAAAGCTTCATAAAGTCCTATGCCTAGATTATGATTTACTACATTCTGGAATAATTCATTATTATCACTGAAAACGCAATAAATTCCATTACCATCATTTGAATTTGCAGTATTTCTAGAAACAGTATTCCAATTACTGCCAACAGCTAAATTAATTCCCATTCCACCATTATTGTTAGCTGTATTTAAATCAATAATATTATTGCTCCCGCTAAATAAAATTATGCCATGATTTCCATTCCCGTTTGCATCATTATTAGAAATCGTATTTCTAAAACAAGTATCAATTTCAAATCCATTTACGCCATTCTCATTAATTGTATTACCATATATTGTATTGTCATCACTATTTGTAACTAGTAAAATCCCATCTAAGTTCTGATTTTCATTGACATCATTATTTTCAATGGTATTAAAAGTACTTTGATCAAGATATATTCCATTGTCCTCATTTGCAGATATGTTGTTGAATCTAATTGTATTATAATGAGAATTTAACATGTAAATGCCATCATTTGTATTATCATGAATATGAGTGTCTCTAATCTGAGTATTATTCACATCCTCCATATAGATTCCTGAGCAATCAGACCAAAGATCATTATACACATAGCAGTGATCAATTAAACCATTGGTGACATTATTCATATATAATCCATCACCAAACATATCTGCCCTTCTGAATGTACAATTCCTAAGGATAAAGTATTTTTCTGAATTGAGTATTTGTAAGCATCGCCCATCAGGATTTATATTATATTCAAAGACACCATTTAATATTCTATAAGGGCTTGCTACGGTACCAAACCCAGTACAAATTCCACTAGATTTTGCCCATTCCCAGTCTTGTGCACCAGTATCATCAATTATGAGATCTTGATATAATGCAGCCATTTTTAATGATGGAATATCGTGATCATTTCCGAGTTCATAGTTATCATTTGAACCATAAAGATTGGTGCTTATCACGACCCCTATGAATGAACTGATTATGAGTAAGGCTGAAATTGTCACAAGTTTTTGTTTTTTTCTACTTATCATTAGATTTACCCTTTTTATATAAAGATAGTATGTAATTTATCACTATTCAAATATATAAATCTAATACATGGGATTCATCATATATCAAAGCATCAAAATCAGGGCTTTTATCCTAATATGAGGGGGTAAGTCAGATAAATCACAAAAGTTTTTCAAGAGTATATCCTAAAAGAAGTTATGTCATTTGATTTTGTTAAAAAATTAGATTTTGAATCAGAATTCTTTGATCTCTATAAACTTTCAGACAGCGCTTATGGTGCTATTGGAAAAGAAAACTCTGGTATGGGCGGAAATGCTGGCTTCATTGATATTGAAGACTATTTGATAATTATCGATACTACTGGAAATGTGGGCGCTGCTACAGATTTAAAAAAAGCTGCTATTCAGTTTACTGAAAAAGAGCCTAATTTTATTGTAATTACGCACTATCATATGGATCATCTTATAGGGACTTCTTTATTTGATAAATCAACTCAAATTATGACATCTGATAGAACCCTTAAGAATATTCAAACTGAAGGTAGGAAAAGAATTGATGAGATTAAGAACATGGATCTAACCGAAATGGAGGATTCTCTCAAAAATGAGACAGACGAGTGGAAGAAGAAGGATATTGAAAATGATCTTATATTTCTTAAAACTGTTCGTTCAGATAAATTTTCTCTTTGGGAACCCAATCTTACTTTTAAGGAAGGTTGTGTAATATATGGAAAAGGAGAGTCAGTCCATTTGCGAACTTTTAAAAAAGCTCATACAGATGGAGATGTAATAGTTTTTATCCCTGAGGAGAAAGTATTATTTGCTGGAGATCTTTTATTTGCGCGTGAAGATCCTTGGTTAGGCTCTGGAAATCCTGAAGGATGGATTTCTGTAAATGAAGAAATAATGACATTTGATTTTAAAGTTGTTGTTCCTGGACATGGAGAATTAGCATCTAAAGACCAATTTTCCCTTGAAAATAAATATATAAAAGAAATTCTTGATTTAGCTAGAAAATATGTTAATGCTGGAAAAGATATAACCCAAATAAAAAGAGAAGACTTCTCAGAGGAATTACAATCCTTTGATAGTCCCATTTTAGAATGGAATCTTAATTATCTCGTAGAATTATTAAAGAAGTCATAACAAAATTTTTCAATTTTATTTAAACGTATAGGTTTCAATTTCAAATACAGTGAGAATTATTTTTAATTGAGTTATTAAGTTCAAAGAGTATATAAAGTTCAAATGAAGTTTACTAAATTAACCTATAAATAAATTAAATTCATTTTATCATATAATTAACCTATTCTGTGAAAAATGTTATGAACTACAAACAAATTGATTTTGAATCTAATTATTTCAACCTTTTTGAATTAATAGAAGGGATTTATGCAGTAATATCGAGAAAAGATTCTGGTGTAAATGTAAGTGCTGGATTCTTTGATTTAGGTAATTATCTAATCATCTTTGATACTCATATACATCCAGGTGCTGCTCGAGATTTATACAACGTAATCAAAGAATTATATGATAAAGAACCCTCATTCATTATTAATAGTCATCATCATACTGATCATATATTTGGTAATTGCATTTTTCCAGAGAATATTCCCATCATAAGTACACCTCTTACCTTAGAAAAAATGATAGATCTACGAATAGATCAGCTTAAACATCAGAGGGAAATAGCAGATGAAGAAGTACAAAAACGTGAGGAAATGTTAAAATCTGAAGATGCTCCTTATGGCGAAATTGAGATTTATAATGACTTAGAATTCTATAAATACGTAAAAGATCCGAACTTCAAAATTAGATTACCAGATTTCTTGATTAATGATGAAATTATAATAAATGGAACCAATAAGACAGTCCATTTGATTCCTTATGGTGTTGGGCATACGGAATCTGATATTATTGCATATTTTCCAAATGAAAAAATATGTTTTATGGGGGACTTATTGTTTGCTGATTTGGATGATACCTGGGCTCCAAATGAAACTGGAAGGTTTAATGCAGTTGATCCTCCGAAATTATACCAAAATTTGAAATCCATTATTAAAAAGGATATTGAGATTTATGTGCCAGGTCATGGCGAACTGTCAACGAAAGATGCAGTTGCTATGAATATGAATTTTATAAAAAAATATTATATTGACCATTCTTAAGATAAAAAATCAATTTCATGATAACATGTTAAGTCTCGATTTTAGATAATAGAAATAGATAATCAATAAAATTTATCAAAGCTAAAAAAAAGAAAAAATTATGTCAGATGTAAAAAAACTGGATTTCGAATCTGAATATTTTGATCTCTATAAGCTTTCAGAATCTGCTTATGGAGCAATTTCAAAAGAAGACTCCCCGATGGGATCAAATGCAGGCTTTATTGATATTGGGGATTATTTAATTATTATTGATACGACGTTACATGTTAAAGCTGCTGAAGATTTAAAAAAAGCATCCTTACAATATACTCAAAAAGACCCTAGTTTTATTGTGATCTCGCATTATCATATGGACCATATTATAGGAAACTCAATTTTCAATAAATCAACACAAATTATCACATCAGATCGGACACTAAAGAATATTAAAACTGAGAGTAGAAAGACATTTGAACAATTTAAAGATTTTAACCCTTTAAAAATTGCCGAATTAGAGGAGTCTCTTGATACAGAAAAAGATGAGGAGAAAATACAAGATATAAAAAACGATCTTAGATTTTTGAAAGGGGTTCGGACTATAAAAGATCTTCGAGAACCTAATCTCACTTTTAAAAAAGGATGTATCATTTATGGTAAAGAAAAATCAGTCCATTTGCGGACCTTTAAGAAAGCTCATACTGATGGAGATGTCATTGTTTACATTCCAGATGAAAAGGTTTTGTTTGCGGGTGATCTTTTATTCGCAAATCGTGATCCTTGGATAGGTTCAGGAGATCCTGAAGGTTGGATATCGGCAAATGATGAATTATTAGCACTTGATTTTAATGTAACAGTTCCAGGACATGGAAATTTAGCCTCTAAAAAGGAATTTTCCTTACAGAATATGTACATTAGAGAAATGGTTGATCTTGTGAAACAACGCATCACTTCAGGAGAAGATCCAAGTCAGATAAAGAGAGAGGATTTTTCTAAAGAATTGCAATCGTGGAAAAGTATAACATTTGGGTGGAATATTAATTTTCTTGCTGAATTTTTAAAGAAGTCCTAAGTTTTTTTTCTATAAGCCTAAACACAAGTTAAATTAGATTCTTTTCTTTTATAATTTTATAATATTTATCACGTTCTTGACGTATAAGCTTTATTTCTTGTTTTAAATCGGTTAACTCTCGCTTAATATTCTCCTTTTCATTTTTTATACCCAAAGCCTTATCTTTCAACTTTTTAATTTCATCTTCTAAATTTGGAACTGATTCACTTTTTCTTTTTGCTTTTAGTACCTGGAATTTCAACTTTTTATTAATCTCATTCAAATTTTCAATCTCTTGGTCTAAGCTATCTTTTTCCATCTTAATTTTTTTAATTTCTCCCAGTAATTGTTCAGCACCTTTTTCAATTTCATCTGTATCGCCTAATTTTCCTTTTAGGTTATTAATTCGTTCATCTTTCTGGGTTAATGCTAATTTTTGGACACTTAATAACCTAGTTAATTCTCTATTTTTTGCTGTTAAAGTGGCGTTATACTCATTTAAATCGGCCATTTGGTTACTCCAATTTTCTAATTTTGAATATAACCCAGCTACCTCATTTTTTAAAGCTTCAACGTTTCTTAAGTGTTCAGATCTGTCAGAAACCAGCAAGGAAACTTTTTGAGCAAGATCATCTATTTTTTCCTTTTTATCTCCTATTTCTAGTTCAAAATCTCGTCTCTCTTGCCAGTAAGCATCGAGTTCACCTTTTTCTAATAACTCGTAGGATTTTACAAATAAATCTTTAAATTTTTTATCCTTTCTTTGAGTTAATAATTCAAAAGCGATTCTTCTTACTTGACCCTCAAAATTTTTTGGAAGTATATCCTCATCTGAAAGGAACACTGTAATTACGTGATCTCCCTTTCCAATAAAATGCTTGGAAGAATGACCTGTAAAAAAACTAGCTACACTAAGATCACGTTTTATTTGCATTTCTAAATAATTGGGACCTGTCCTCACTCTCTTATGTTCCTCAAAAACGGTTGAAAGCATTGAATCTGTGACTCCTAAATCTTCGCAAATATTTTGAGGGTATTCAACATCTTTTACTAATTCTGATTTCTTGTCTAGATTTAGAATCACAATTCCTTTCAAGTTGTATCCCTAAATTATAATTAATTATGTAGGTCCTAATGTACATTTATAATATTTACTCTAATATTAATTAGTATAACAAAATATATTAGGTATACTACGACCATTTATTTTCTAAGTATAGATATGGGAAAATGTGTCTACTGTTTTTGTAACATCCATAGTTAAATAATTCTGCTTAAACACCGAAGCAAAAAATGTACGATCCTCAGGGTTGAAGTAATTATATCCAAATTTTTTCCATTCAATACTAGAATGTAATGGCGCAAAAAGAGCTATTTGATCTTTCACCAGATTCATTAATAACAAATTTCTCTCTTGTTTTGTTTTATTTGATATTGTAGTTAATAAAATATCCTCGCTAAAAGTATCCCAAGTATCTTTAAATTGTATACAGAACTTTTTAAAATCAATTTTATTTTCAACAATTAACCGTGCTAAAGCCATAATAGATGTTTCATAAGTACTTATTTTATTTTGATGAAATTGAGGATTGGAGACAATTAGACTTGGTACAGATTTTATCTCTTTCTGATTTTGAGATAAGTTATACTCAGGTAAAATTCTTAACTGATTTAATCCAAGTATATTTCTTACGTCTGCAATTTTCCCACCGGTGTCAAAGAATTGTTTATTAATGATAAATTTCATTAATTTTTGAGCATGAACATCACCAAAATATGGGTAATCTGAAGCGTAAAGAAGATATTCAGACCAATCTCGATTATCTACACTCTTTTTATTATGAGATTGAAACCATTTGCGAAAACTTTCAAAAAAGTTCCCAGCGCCCTCCCCATGCAACATTGAAAGATCTCCATATGTATTTGGTTGGACAATTGTATTATATACTTCGTAATCATCAATGTTTCCTTGAGCAAAATGGGCAATTATTACTTTTAGATGAGGTAATAAATCAGAATATTTTGATTGAATTACATTTCTTGTCGATCTAATTAATTTTCCAATTTCTAAAATCGAACCTCGACCTCTCGTATCAAAAATAACTGGTAAAGAATAACTAGCAGCTTCAATAAGAACATTGATAACCTTTTCAGAAGTCATTTTATCAATATATCTCTCTGATCTCGGATGCAATTTTAAACCTCTTAGTCCTAGTGTTTCCCTTAAATATTTCACTTCATTTACAGCCTTTTGCCCTTCCATTGGATCACAACGACCATACCCAATTAATTTCATAGAAAATGGAAATCTGGTCGTAAAGCGTGAAACGTTTATATTGCTTGCTCTATACAATGCTTCTGGCATTTTATCTCTAAAGACATCTTGGAAGGGAAAACATACTCCCATATCTATGAAAGAATAAAATTTAGATTTTTCTTTTAAATCGGAAAATCTCTTTCCTAACTTCTCAAGCTCACTATAAAGTTTATTTGTAAAAGGAAAAGGATTAAAAGACCATGAAATTTTTGTAAATTTTCCATCCATTGTTGTTGTAAAAGACTGTTCTCCAGTTTTCTCCCAATCCGCTTTTACTCTCCCTTGTAAATTACCCCAAAAATCGAATGTCCCAACTCCTGGAGCTAATGGATTCATCATTGTGGCCCCATCTACATCTTGCCCTAAATGAGAATGAGCATCAATTACCAGTAAATTTTCTACTCTTTTTTTTCCGTCTTGTTCTATAGTACATGTTAACATTAAATTATCCCCTAATTTTTCATCATAATAACTAGTCTCTCATTTCTTTTGGAAGGGTTAAAACTCCTGTAAGTGGATTATTCAAAGGATCCTGACAATATTGAATAGTAAAATATATCAGATCATAAAGAATACTTGGATCCTCTCCATTTTTTAATTTATAATCATAAAGAGAAAGTTGATATTCCGCCTCTGTTATTGGTGGCTCCGCATAAGATACACTCCCAAACACAGATTGTAAAATTGGTTTTATAAATGGAGAATATAAAAAGCCTAACTCTTTTAATTCATCTTTTAAGTAGAAAAACATTCTCTGAACTGCTTGCATCATATAACGTACTGGTTGATCTTTTGGTCCCAAATATTGCTCTGCAAATTCTGGATCATATTGAGCTAGTTTTTCTCGAGTAAGATCGGGAGCGGGTCTAAATAAAGAAATCAACCCCCTCTCAATTGCTCCTTGACGATTTGTAGCAATTGTTTCACTACCTGCATCAGGAACCCAAACACCTTGTTTAAGCAATTTCCTTGCTTTATAACACATAGTTTGTATTAAGAGGGCAATACCAATTCGGCGACAAATAGAAATTTGAGCATCACTTATACGTACTTCAATTGTACCCCAATCAGTAAAAGGGAAAACATCTTGGAAGCGTCCATCTTCTAAGCTAGCTTTTTGTACGACTTGGAGAAAGTAGTTTTGTGAATTTTGATCAGATGCAGTTAAATAAGGAATGAAATGAGTAGGATCATTATTACTTAACATAGTTGTGTTATATTTTAATCGCAATGATCTCACACAATTTGGAGCAGTGATTCTATTGTTTATAATTTTTACTACATCTGTAGGTTTATTGTTTAAAATTGGTGAATTGCATGTGAGAGCAATGATATGTGGTATAAAATTACGTATCATACAATAGGCTTGAATCTTTTCTAACTCTGATTCGAAGGTTCCTAAATGACTGTGGTCTGCTTGGGAAACCCCTCTCATATACTCACTAGTGGCTGGATTTATAGCAGAAGCAATAATATGCAAATCTTTAGGTAATGTCGCTTTTGCTAATAGGAATAAAGTGCTCGCCCAGAAAGCTAATTCTTCAACATAAACACATGGAGGTGTAACAAGCTCTAAAA
>JAEOTV010000175.1 GCA_016839635.1 Promethearchaeota archaeon
ATTGGAATGCCGGAGAGAAGAATTTTAACATCGAATGTGAAATGCTTTCTGAAGGGATGCAAGTTAAGTGTACGATGGGAAATCCAGCAGGAGATCCTTTTGAATTAATTATTGATGCTCCTGGTGGATTAAGTGGAACAAACAAAGGACCTTCCCCTTTATTAGTGATTTTATCTTCAATTGGCGCTTGTATTATTGCGGTGACTAAATTTTGGGCACTTATAATGGATATAAAAATTGAAGAATTGAAAGTTTTCTCTCGTGGTCATATTAATTTGGGAGCAATTTTTGGTATTGATGATTCTAAATTGGCTGGATATGACAAACTTGAGCCAGTAATAAGAATCAAGGCTGATGCCTCAGAAGATAAAATTAATGAGTTAATGGATAAGGTTCTTAGCCATTGTCCAGTTATTACTAATTTCGGTGGAGCTTCCAAAATTACTCCTAAAGTACAAATAAAATAATAAATTTTTAAAAAATTTTCTTTTTTTTTTTTTTTACTACATATATCAAGAAAGAAGCTGTAAATTATGATAGATATTAAATTACTGATAAATGATGAAGAAATTCCATTAAATCCTATTATGAGTGTGATTCTAACCAATATCAACTTAGGATTTATCGAAGCATTAAAAGGAATCCCAGAAGAGAAGAAAAATGTACATATAAAAATTGAATTATAAACAAAAATCTAATATGTACATCTCCTAATATTGAATTAGATAAGGGATCAGATAAATAAATTGAAAGATAAGAAAAGAGTATGTAAATGGTATATTGTCTGTCCAATCAAGTATTTTGTGGATCATGGAAAACTTGATTCAAAATGGGTTAAGAATTATTGTTTAATTGGAAATAAAGAGTGCATTCGATACCAAAAAGAAGAAATTGGAGAAAATCATCCAGATAATATGCTTCCCAACGGTGAGATTAGAGAAGATCTTCAATATTAATGTTATCTAAAAGATTTTTTTTTTGAATAATTATTCAAAAAACTTAAATTCTCAAATTTATTATTTATACATGAATATTAAAATAAATAAGTGTATAATAAAAATGAAAGTAGCCATAAGTACTGATTCAGGAAAGGTTTGTGGACATTTTGGAAGAGCTCCAGAGTTTACCTTCGTTACAATTGAAGATAATAAAGTTATTGACAAAAAAGTGCTCCCCAATCCAGGTCATGCTGTTGGAACGATACCCCAATTTATAAACGAACAAGGTGCGAATTATATGATCGCAGGTGGAATGGGATCTCGAGCAGTTCAATTCTTTGGACAATATGGAATTGAAGTGATTGTAGGTGTACAAGGAGAAATAGATGAAGTAATCAAAAAAATTATAAATGGAACTTTGGAAGGTGCTGAAAGCTTATGTTCTCCAGGTGGAGGCAAAGGTTATGGAGTCGAAAAGATCCATACTGAAGCGGATGATAATAATAGTCATCACCATCATAACCATTAAAAAAAATGCTTACTTCGGCTCTATCTTGAAAATGTATTAAATGAAAAAATTCTAATAGCTTGAATGATTATTCATTTGCAAAAGATCAAGTGAATAAAAAAATGACAAGAACTATTGGAATTCCAGCAAATGGACCAGAATTGACGGATGCAATTTCAGAACATTTCGGACATTGTAATTATTTTGTAGGAATTGAAATTGACGATAATACCAACATGAAAATTGCTTTCTCATTACGGAATGATGGGCATTCCAGCTGCATGGAACCTGTCATGAACATGAAAAATAGAAAAGTAACCGATATGATTATTGGCGGTATCGGTGGAAGACCTTATATGGGTTTTCTAGAAGTTGGAATTAATCTTTATCAAGGTGTACAGGGGAAATCGATTAAAGACAATGTGGAATTATTATTAAAAGGTAATTTAAAAGCGTTAGGAGGTCCAAGTTGTGGTCAATCTGGACAACCGCATCAGCATTAAAAAAATTACTTTTATAAACTCCTGAACCATTAAAATTTGAATGAATAAAAATTTGTCAGTTGATTTGGAATGGGAAGAAGAACTCGCCGTAGATGGGTTGGACGACCACCTAATAACTTCTATTTCTCCGATGAACACCCTTCAATTGATAAGAACATTGTTTTAACCGTTGCAGAATTTGAAGCATTACGTCTTAAACATTATGAAAACTTAAATCAGAAAAAAGCTTCTGAATGGATGGGAATAAGTCAACCTACATTTTCACGTATAATAGAAAGTGCTCATCAAAAACTTACGCAGGCCTTAATCGAGGGAAAGTCAATTCAAGTTTTTGGTGGGGAATTTGATTATAAAATAACCTTTATTGGATATGGATGTCTGGATTGTAATCATGAATGGGAAGATAGTGCTGCTTCTAAAGAAAAGCGAATTCCATGTGTTAAATGTAATTCTCAAAATGTCTATTATTTTGTGAGAGAACTTATTTAAAATAACTATTTATTAGAAGATTTTATCATTCCATAAAATTTTTTTAAGTTTTTTATAAATATCTTTAATTGCTAAACTAGCTTTTGAATCTGGAGCGTATTTAACAACAGATTCGGCAAAAGACATTGCTTTCGGAATTGA
>JAEOTV010000063.1 GCA_016839635.1 Promethearchaeota archaeon
GAATGATTTATTTATCCGAAATCTATTCGACTTTTTTAAGAAATCTGTTTGCAAATTTTTCTCACTAGTCCTATCTCATAAAAATTACTCCTATTACTATTAAAAAGATGACAGCTATAATACAAAAGATCCCAAATACCATTTCTTCATGTTCTACTAAATCTTTTTTTTTTCCCACACTTAGTTCCTCGCCACAATTTGAGCAATGCGAGGGAGGCTTTCTAAATACATAATCTCTATATGGGCTATACTTTAGATAGATTTTCTTTCCACATTTTGGACATCTTGGCTGAAACATACCTTTTTTTGTTGAGCTCATTTTGATTTTTCAAACTCTGTATGGATTCCTAATTCTTTACATAAATCAACTGATATAAAAATTTAATATATATATAATATATAAAAATTCAAGATTTTAGAGTTTCAAGAAATTCGTCCAAATGATTTATCATGGAAAGATGCCCTTAATTTGGAAAGAATTTTCCCTTACAATTTGGAATTAACTCAAAAGCCCATATTTTTACACATATCTTATAATGCTAAAGGTTAGACAAATCCAAATATTTACATTCCATGTAAATTTAATAGTACCATTTTTACCATCGCAAAAAAATATATTAGTGAAACGTTTTTAAATACTTAAAGAGATATTTTAAGAGATAATTAAAATAACCCATTCAAGTGATCTTTCATGAGCGAAGAAGAACAGTTCAATTCGATAGTACAAGAAATTAAAGATATTTATTTGTATTTAACTAAGGGTGAACCAACTCCTGATGATGAGATCACAGCTCGAGAGAAATTAATTAATCACGTTCAAACTATAAAAACAATAAAAACATTTAATGTAGAAGCTAATATGGTTCTCTTCGAAGATACATTAAATAAATTAGAGAGCTGGGATACATTGGAACTCTGGTTTTTAGAATCTGAATTACCTGCTAATATAGAGAAAATTATCAAAATTACTGATGAACTTCCTGAATTCGAGGATCAAGCAGCAATCATTAAAGAGTCTCCAACCGCTCGCTTGCATGAAGATTTAGAGACAGCTAGTTTTGATATAGATCAGATAGTAGATAAAGTTTCTGAACAATTTAAAGGCGAGATAGATGATTTAAAACATAAAATAGATGTCTTAAAATTAGAGTTAGAGAAGAAAGATGAAACACTACACCAAGTTTCTCAAAACAAGGTTATAAAAAAAATTACACCTAAAAAGGACGTGAAATTACCTCCTCCAAAAATTAAGCTTCCTGTTATTAAAAAACCTGATCAACCTCCTCACATTAAGGCCCCAAGCAAATCTGAATCAGGAAAACCTAGAAAAGCAATTGGAATTAAATCAATTGAGGAAGTTCAAACAAAAATTGAGCAAGAATTAGAAAAACAAAAACATTCATCTATTGTTGAGCACAAATTTGAGACCGAAGAGGTACTATTGGATAAGACAAAAGAGGAAGAATTTGTTTCTGAAATTCCCAAAGAATTCGAATCAATTTTAGATATTCTTGACGAAGTTGAGACTCCTTCAATACCAATAGAGCCACCAAATTTTACAGCAATGCCTGAAAAACCTAAGAAAAGAACTTTAGTACCTGAAATTATAGAAGTTGAAACCTCAGAAGAAGAAAAGAAAATACCATTTACTACTGAAGAAACTGAAATTGCTGAAGAACCTGTAATTAAAGAGTATGAAATTGTTGAAGAGCCCACTATTAAAGAACCTGAATTTGCTAAGAAACCCACAACTATAGAAAAACCTAAAATTACTTCAGTAAGCATAGAAGAAATTGAAGCTGAAGAAATTCGTTCTTCTGGAACTGATTTATTTAATGTTTTTTCTTCAGTTGGAGAGAAATCAACTGAAAAGCTACCAACATTAGATGATGCTTTTAGTTCGACACCAGCAAAAGTTAGAAAGAAGAAAAAAGAGGAAAAAAGGGATACAATGCCTTTTGTTGGATTTAATGATTCTATGCCTGAAATGAGTAGTTACACTGAACCCGAAACAGATATTGAAGAAGATTTACCCTCTGATAAAGATTCCTTATACCAAGAATTAATTGCTCTTGAGGGTAAGCGGTATTCATTAGAGAAAACATTTAAAGAAGTAGAAAAATCTTATAGCACAGGATCTATTGATGATACCGAATACAAAAAACAAAGCGACGCATTAAGAGGAAGATTAAATGGTATAACCTCGAAAATTAACAAAATACGGCGTGTTATTTCAAGTTTGTAATCTTTAAGTATTCTTATTTATTCTTTATTCTGAAAATCGGTGGCATTGTAAGTTTATGATGCGCTGATTTCATCATTTCCCCGACAATTTTTACATCATCTGGGTTTAAGTCATTTAAATCTAAATTATTATCAATCCTAAAGATTATTTCATCTAAAACCTCATATATTAAACCAATTTCATCTTCATCAGTTTGACCTTCCCATAATCCAGCACTTGGTGGTTTATTTATGATCTCTTCTGGAATATCGAGTATTTTGGCAATCTCTCTTACTTCACATTTATAAAGACCTCCAATTGGTTCAAGATCGACTCCTCCGTCACCATACTTGGTAAAATAACCAATAGCTATTTCTGTTCTATTGCTAGTACCCGCAACAAGCATCTTTCCTAAAGATTGACCAACAAAATAAATAGTTATCATTCTTAATCTTGGTTTTAAATTTGCTGTTGCTAACTTGTTAGATTCAATTAATGAGGAAGATTTTTTTATGAATTCCTTATAAATATCTGTTAACTCAAATATAATAAACCTAATTCCTAAAATTTCAGCTAATTTTTTTGCATCGTTTAAATCTTGAGGGAGTGATAAACAAGGTAAACCTAGACCAATTACATTTTTCTTACCAAGTGCCTTAACACATAAAGTTGTAGTGACTGCACTATCAATCCCTCCACTAATTCCTACAACAACTCCATTAACTTTTGCTGAATTTACATACTCTTTAATCCACTGTTGAATTTCTGATATAATGCTTTCATAATCCAGGTTACGCATAATTTTTTCTCTCAACACCATTATTTAATTATCTTTTTTGCATAAACTTAAAAGATAGAATTATAATAAAAAGTTTATAACTATAAAATTAAAAAAACAAACTTAACTTTATCTAATAGAAGTAATTTTATTTTAAAAGTATTGATGCAGAATGAGTGAGGAATTTAAAAAAATTGTAGATTCTTCTTTCGATAATGGAACGCCATTATGGATTTATACTCAGGATTATATTTATGGTATGGTGCCAACAGTAGGTGATAAATGGTTAGAGGTATCTTATACTTTTGAAGATCCTGATGAACCTTTAATGAAAGGAGAAAAGAGTCCAGATTTTGCTTATCAATTAATGATGGAAGAGATTTCAAAAGGTCTTACTTTTTATGTTCAAGATTTAAAAGTACCTTTATTAAAAGAATTCGCTGGAGGCACTGGAAAATCCGGTTCTGATCTAATTAATGCTGTTATAGCCGAAATAGTAAGTAGCACCTCAAAATACACGAGTAATGTTGATTTTATAATTAAAAGTAAAGATGAGTTAAGCAAATTAAAAGATAAAGTATAACTTTTTATCTAAATATATAAACCACGTCGTTGTGGATGTTTTTTAGAAAATTCTTTATCAATACGCCTTCCTAATGCGTGACCAATATTTGGATCTCGATCATTTATTAATTTCTTAAAATAATCGCCATGATCTTGTGAATATTTTTCAATACCAGTGGCAATAATATTCTGATCTTTTTTAATAGGAACTACCATACCAAATAGACGTAGCATATCATTTGGGGACATCCTTTTTCCAATCTTTTCTTCAATATCCTTATCTAAGTTTCTTACAACAGTGCCCATACTTAAAGAAGAATAAGGACTTAATTGTTTTGACTTTAACCAAAAAGTATTGGGTTTTTTTGATATAAAAGTATCTAAATTGCCGTCTTTATCATTCGAACCTATGACTCTCCAATCCTTTCTGTCTTTATCATATTCCTTTTTCATTTTTTTAACAACTGAACTGATTGGAGCAACACCGTAATAATCCTTTTCTTCCTCTTTATCACTAGTCATAGTATCCTATTATATTAAGGTAATCTAACTATAAAAATATAGAGAAAATATCAGATAAACAATAAACTATTTTAAATTGTAAATTATAGATGATATACATAAGAATTTTGCAATTGTAGAAAGTGGAAAAACAAAAAAATTTTGAAAAATTCAAGAAATTCATTGAGCTGTTTGACAACTATATAAAAACTAAAGATTTTAAAGAAATTCATAAATTTTTTCCTTTAATTGATAGTTTTGAAGACAACTTTTTAAGTGGATATCATAAACGGAAGATAGAGGGTACTTTTTATACAAACAGAATAATATCAGATTTTATAGTTACAGAAACATTATTGTGTTTAATTAATAAAAAATTAAATGAGAACAATCAAAATTCTAAAATTATACAAAATTTAGATAAAACTAATAAATTTGATCAAGCTCTCAAAGAAAAGTTAATACAAATACTACTAAATATTACAATTTGTGATCCAGCATGTGGTTCTGGTGTTTTTCTCCTAAGTGCAGCTGATATCATTTATAACACACTTATCAAATTAAATTATCGCCTATCCTACACTCAAATTAAAAATCAAATATTAAAAAATCTATATGGATTTGATATTAATGAATATGCGGTTAAATTATGCATTTTAAACCTTTTAAGATGGTATAATAATGAGAATAACACAACCATGGAAAAAATAATATCAATCCTAAAATCAAATTTGCGAATACAAAATAGTTTAATCGACTTCCAAATTCCAAAGTTTGATATAATAATCGGTAATCCTCCTTATGGAAATATATTAAATCAAAAAGAGAAAGAAGTTCTTAAAAAAGAAAATATTTTTTTTAAGGATATTTACTGTACTTTTTTAATAAAAGCCTTAGAATGGAGTAATGAATTTATTGGTTTCTTAGTTCCAAAAAGTTTTCTAATAAGGCAAGGTTATATTAAATTTAGAAATAATTTCCTTTCTAAAGCAAATATCATTAGAATTTTTGATATTGGCTCTAAAATGTTCAGAAATGCAACAAATGAAGTTCAAATAATAATATATGAAAACAAAAATAATCGTCTTAAACGAGATTTAACAATTTATGATTATCCTAGAACTAATATTATTACCTATCCAAATCAAGATGTAGACTCCTTAAAGATTTGTAATAATTTTAATTGCCCCTTATATCTAAAGTCTAAAAATTTATATGTTTATACCTTTATGAAGAAATGTCCATATTGTAATTCAAATACATTCGAATTAAATCGGATAAGAATTAAACCAAATAGAAATATATATCGATTACTAGAAAAGATAGAAAAAACTGGAGATTTAAACTATTTAAATCCTGTAGATTTTCCAAGAATGATTAGAGGCGAAGAGGAAATTGGTTTAGAGCTAGTTAAAAGAAATTTAAGAAAAGATACGAATGGTACTTGTTATTTTATAAGTGCCAGAAATGATTTTAATTACTATAAACTCACAAAAAATAAATCCTTTAATATTGATGAAGTAGATCCAGAAATCTTGAAAGGTAATGATTATGAATATTATAAGAAACCAAAACTGTTAATAAAACATAATAACATAATTCCTGAAGCAATTTATACAGAAGAAAATATATGTTTTACCTCATCAATTTACTCGTTACTTCATAATGATATTAGTGAGCTGAAATATTTATCTGCTATTTTGAATTCAATTCTAATCCAATTTTATTGCATTTACGCAATCAATAATCAGAAAGATACAACTATTAATTTAAATCAATATATGATAAGACATTTGCCTATTATTAAACCTGATAATAAAATTAAAAATAATATCATAGAAAAAGTAGATCTAATTGATTCTTTATTGCAGAAGAATAATAGAATTGCTTTAATTAAATATTATCAGGTCTTAAGAGAAATTGATAATATTGTTTTTCACATTTATTCAATACCAGAAAATGAGAAAAATTTGATTATCTTAAACACAAAAAATCAGATTAAACATTTTGGAACTATTTATGGAAAATGAATTAGATTATTTATTTGCCTGTTTAAATATAAAATTACATAGACGATCTCCCAATCCCATAAATTCATTCCTTTCTAAATTGATCTTTGGATTAAAATCTTTTAAGATAACCTCATAAAAAGGAATACACATATCTTTACAAATTAAGGGGATTTTATTTCTCCGATTGGGATTTCTATCCATTATTTCCTTATAGGGACACTTATTTATTTTGACATGTACTTCAAATTCAGAGACTTGATTTATTGAATAACTCCAGCCCTCAATAGACCATCGGAATGTAAGAATTTCAACTAATTCGTTTAAATCATTCCTTTCTATTTTTAAATACTTTTTAATTCTTCTGAAAACTATTTCCATAAGCTTTATCCATACATTTTTATCAATCTTTAGTGCTGTTTGCCAACCTACCTCTTTTTCGGTTTCTAACATCCATAAACCATCCAAAGTAAAGAAATTTTTTTGAAAATAAAACAATTTATCTGCTTCACTTACTTTTTTCATAACACATCTCGATATTATTTATAAAATTATTTAAGAGAATGAATACTAATTATTTATAATATTAAGCAAAATGCTATACTTCTATTAAAATTAAGATAAAGGTCCTTGTATAGCCTTTTATTATTCTTTATTCTTTTATATCATTCTAGCCATTTAATTTTTCAAATTATATCTATTTAATCAATACTACAATATTTGATAATGTTTAAATATGAAATTTTTCTTTATTAAATTAGATATGACTAAATTATTAAATTTTATAATTGTAAAAATTTAAGTAATACTATTTTAAAATAAAAATCTTAAACCAAATTATTATGATATATGTTTAGATAATCCTATTTTATAGTTTAGTTATATTCTACAAAAAAAGGTTTAAATATGGAAAGAGTAATTTTAGGATTATTATTAAGTTTGATTGCTGGCTTATCAACTTCAATTGGAAGTTTTTTTGCCTTTTTTATGAAAAAACCTAGTCCCAAATTTATCTCGTTTATTATGGGTTTTTCTGCAGGAGTGATGATCTTGATTTCTTTTGTGGAATTACTTCAAGAAAGTATGAATAAATTAAATCCCTTGCTGGGTTTAATGTTTTTCTTTATTGGTATGATTATTATGTTTTTAATTGATATTCTGGTTTCTCATGAATATGAATTTGAGGATTCCATTGAAGTATTGATTAATAATAAGGGTAAGTGTAAACCTCATCTTCATTATGGGCATAGAAAAAGACATCGGAATCACCATCGTGGTGAAAAAAATAATAATACCTTAGTAAAGACATCCATTTTTATATTCTTTGGAGTATTTATTCATAATTTCCCAGAAGGGATGGCAACATTTATTGGAACATTAACAGAGGTTCAAATTGGTATTTTATTAACAGTAGCCATAGCTTTACACAATATACCAGAAGGTATAGCTGTTGCGGTTCCAATATATGCGTGCACTCTTGATAAGAAAAAAGCATTTAAATGGTCATTTATATCAGGAATGAGCGAACCCTTAGGTGCCTTATTAACTTGGTTGGTTCTCTTTCCTTTTATTAATGATTTTGTTCTATATGGTTTGTTGGGAGCAGTTGGTGGAATTATGGTATATATTTCGTTGGATGAGCTCTTGCCAATGTCTCGGTCTCTGGCTAAAGAACATTATTCAATAATAGGAATCATTACTGGAATGTTTATCATGGCTGTAAGTTTGATAATATTATAAAATTTCATGAATTCTAAATAATTAAATTCAAAATTATCAACTTTCATCTTCCGTATGGAAATTACAAACATGAAAAGACAGTAAAATAATATCACCTAATCAGAACCTGAAAAAGAAAAAGAATGAAAAAGATAAGATAATTATTATTCTTTAACCTTCCTCAAAATTGAGGAAAGTTCCGTCTTAAGTAAATCACGTATTGCTACGCGAATTACTTCTGAACGATTGGGATACAGGTTCATGTTAACTAATTCCTCTATACCGGTAAGATATGCTTCTGGAATATGACAAGTTATTAGCTTCATTTTTTTTTATAAAACCCCTTTTAATATTCAAAACTTATAGTTTTTGTTATAATTTACACACTTTGACAATATAATATATCAGTATAATACTACGATAATATATCTAAAATTTAAGCCTTGAGAATGGAATTTTTCGTGAATTTGAGAGGAATAATAAATCCCCTGTTTTTAAATTAATTCCAAAATAAATTAAAAAAAATCTAAAAACCTATTGTTTGATATCTTCAGGACAAATTTCTTTTCTCTCTACAGAAGATTTTAACGCTGCCAGAGCAAATTGAGTGATATATTTGCCATCTTCTCCTGATAATACTGGCTCTTCATCATTCTTTATTGCTTCAATGAAATGGTGCGTAGAATTAATAAATCCATATTTCCAATCCCTTTCAACATTAGTAATAGTTTCAACCTTTCCATCTTTAAATATTACGATAGGAGGAAAAATTTCCGAGTTAGACATTATATTTCCAGCAGATGTGGCTTGATTTATCCATATAACTCCCTTAGAGCCCGTAATTGATATAAAGTCTTCTTCAGGATAATAGGGACTCGGCAAAGTCATATTAGGGCAATAATTATATTCCATAGTTCCATATGTGGGAACAAAAAAGTCTGAATTGAGTGGAGGTGCGTATTTCCACATTATATATGCGGGAATATCTAAATTGTTATATCTGTCTACCCATGAATAGACCTTTTCGATTTTTGCCTCAATCAAATACACTGCTAACCAAAATTTATGGAATCCATCATCAAAGACAAATGGTGAACCACAGTCCAATCCACCACCACAAAGTTTTGGGTCTAATCTCCATACCCATGCAGTAGTAGAAATATTCCATCCTCCTTTAGTTCCTTCAATAGTCTTAATGTGGATTGAATTAACCTGACCAATAACCCCCTCTTGTAGTAATTGTTTTGCTCGCATAATAGGAGGATAAAAAGTGAAATTTTCAAACACCTTTAATTTGACATTATTCTTTTTGCACGCACTTATCATTTTATCACATTCTATGATAGAGTTTGCCATTGGTTTTTGGACACATATTCCTAAGATGTTCTTTTTAGCAGCATAAAGTGTCGCTTCGCAATGCAAATGGTGAGGTAATAAAATTTCTAGAATATCAATGTTTTCATCATCAAGCATCTTTTTGTAATCAGAATATATTCTAATATGGGGACTTAAATTAAATTTTCCAATTTTCTCTTTTGCACGTCTTCTTTTGCTATCGCATAAACAAGTGATTTCAATATCGTCTCGATCTAGATATCCTAAGACATTTAGATCAAAAATAACACCACATCCTATAATTCCCACTTTTAATTTTTCCAATATTAGTCTCACTTTAATTAATAAACCAATTCATAAATGTAAAGAGCCTAAATCTCCTAAAAATACAATTTTTATAATGCAAATAAAAAAAAAAAGATTTGGTAAAAATTTATTCAGATGGATTTTCTTTTTCAGAAATATTTCTTTTTTGAGTGTTATAGCCAGAGGGATACATATTGGTAATATCACGAGGGGTTGTATTGTACCCATTTTCTTCCATAATGGCATAGAGTTTTTTGCTATTTTCTTCAATACTTAATTCCATAACTTCTCCAGCAAGAAGTATATAGGAAAAAGCTGTTAGAAAGGGGATACCGAAAAACAAAACAGCTGTTATAAGAAATCCAAATAAAAGAGAGACAAAATCTCCCCCTTCTCCAAAAAATCCAGAAAAATCCATTTGCCCTAGAAATGCAGCAAATGTGAGTAAAGCAGAAAGTCCAGCAATACCTTTAATAATAGATTGTGCCCAAATGCTTATAGGCTCAATATCTCCTGGTTGACGATATTTTTTGTTTTCACGATAATAAGCAATCCCCGCATCATCAAGCAAATAATTCCCAGCAATAAAAAATGAGAATAATACAAAGGATAATATCATTGGTAATATACAGAATAACATGTAACCCATCATGAAATTAAAGAATTCTGTCGAGCCAAATACATCGAAAGATGTGGGATAATTAAAGAAAGTGGTAAAAGCGTCATATGCATAAAATCCGACGGCTATCGAAAGAAACAATGGCAGTATTAATCTTTTGAGTTGAATAACAATACCAACTTCCTTTCTATCTTTCATATCCAATACAATAATATCATGATTATAACCTTTAGATATTTTAAAGAATAAATCCCTTAATTTAACAAAAATAAAAGCAAATTGTGGTGCGAAGCGATTGTATAGTGCTGCTGTTAATGGTAATGTACCATACCAAACTATAGTTACAAGTAAAAAGGCCATTACAATGTTTGAATTATTAGAGCCCACTATCAGTGTATTGTTAAAAACATTCATTAGTATCAAAAATAGCAAAAAAGTCATAGTCATTAATCCTATAGCCAGACTGTTTACAGCAACAGTAAGTTTATGTTCCCCAACAGCTTTACGTTTATATTGTAATCTTTTTCCGCGTAATATAATAATCAACACACCTGCAACTAATAGAATTGCTAGAATGATGAAAAGTGGAAAACCTAAAGGGAATAATGGTGATAGCCAAAATCCTAATGGTTTTTGAGAAGATAGAACAACTATTCTATCATCTCCGCCAAAGGCATAATCTTTTCTACCGTCTCCATCGAAATCATTAAAAGTTATCATAGAATCAGGAGAATATTCTGTATTTATGAGCGCGAACTCTTGCCAATCAAGGATACTTACAATTTTATAGCGATTTACCTCTGAAAATCCTGCAAAAGGTCGATGACTTATGTAATAAATTACTTCATCAAGAGAATCTTCATTAAAATCTTCTTCTAAAACGAAGACATCAAAATTATCGCGTAAATCTGTCCTTTCCCATAATATATCATGAGTTATGAGCTCTAAGCGATATATTTGTATTGATCTCAATTCATTATCTTCTATGTCTCTGTATCTCATTCTTGTTAGGAAATAACAGATACCATCTCCTTCAGCACTATGAATTTCCTGTATTTGAGTGTCCCAAGTCTCAACTCCTATTGGAAAGTGGTAGAGAACTCCTCCATCTAAACCGTTTAACAGTGTTATATTTCCATTCCAACCTTGAATTATCAGTTCTGGGATTCCATCTAAGTTTAAGTCTTCAACAATTTCATAATCATTTATCGCTCTATGGAAGGTGATATTATAAATTTCATCCATCATGTTATCTGAACTTAAGTTATATAAAAACATAGAATCTCTATTAAGAAATAACAAATGTGATTGATCCAAGTATGGAAATAACTCTAATGCTGGAAGGGGTTCTTCAGTACGAATACTACCATACCAGAGATCTAAAACACTATTCAATTTTGTTCCATTTATAAAATATGTATTAATACTACAATTAAACTCCGTCCAAGTGCGATTCCCATCAGTTGCTTTAAACCCTTCACCTTCTAATAATATTAGGTCTTCTCGTGAATCGGTCAAATCATTGAGACTTATTAAATCATGCACATAATAATTAGTGAAATTAGTTCCATCCCCCGTTAAAATAGGGACATCTTGACCATTAATTCCATTAATAAGTTGATTTGTGTAGTAATTCCGTAAAATATCAGGTTCAAAATAGCCATTATATACAGTATAGTTGGGACGAATGGTGGCTCTACTTACAAAACAATCTTTGACTCCATCACCTGTGATATCCATTATAGGGAACACTTTTTTCACTGGTCCTTCGTATTCCTTTGCCCATAATAAATTACCATTTTCTCCTTCTAAACAATAGATACCTGCGTAATGAAGTGTTTGATAACGTTGAGGGGTATCGGTTCCACGAAGATCACTATAACCAATAATTTCATTAACTCCATTCCCATTCACATCATCGGTTTCAAATATATACATATTAGTCGGAGCAATGTCCCTGAACTCTTCCCATGCCCATCCAGAGTGAAGTTCCATTTGAGTAATAAATGCAATGCCTAAAACACTAAATATAATAAAAGAGATAGCCAATAATACTAGATTTATTGGGCGTGAATCGTCATTTTTGTTTTTTTTCAACTTCATATAGATCAAATTTTTTAGTATATTCTTATAAAATGAGATTAGATTTTAAATTATAAAATCTTTAAGATAAAAGTTGTATAAATAATTTTATTATTTATTAAAGAATATACTTATAAACAATTTAAATAAGAAAAAAAAATATTATTAAATGGGGTGCTTTAGTGTAAGATTTTACAATATCACTCCCAGTGAAACTCTAATTTCTTAATTCTAAAGCGCTCCGCCTTTAATTTCTGTTATTAATATTAGTTCTCACTAATATCTATTTTTTTTGCAGGTTTCTTACTCATGGTGATTTTTAAGAGACCGTTAGCCATCTTCGAAACAAGTGTTTCTGTATCTGCGTCAATAGGTAAAGGAATGTCCATATTCACATCTATAAATGTAAAACCTTTCCTGAAAAAAGGCATACACCAATCTTGTGCAGTTTTGTGTTCTTCTTCTTTTTCCTTTAGATTTTCTCTTTCAGGAATCTTAGGTTTATCTGCTTTTATGTTAATATGTTTGTTGATCAATGAAACATTAACATCCTCTTTTATACGCCCTGCTAAAGGAACTGTAATCAAATAGGAATCTCCTAAGTCTTCAACATTAAAGGGAATATAGCTTCCCATAAAACCATGCATAAAATGCTTCGCCATCCGTTTCATTTTAGCTATGTCGTGAGGCCCAAAATTATAACATCCTGCAAATCCTTTAGGTCTATGATGTTTTTCATCACACATTTTTGTTTCCTCCTTATTTTTTAAAATTTTTATTGGTAAAAGCTAAAAACGCTCATATTCGTCGTCATCCACAATTGGGATGGTTTTAGTGTTTGTTTCTCTTTTCGTCTTTAATTCTTTTAAGATTTTTTCATAAGTATCGATTTCTACGTTGATATTCTCTAACCTTATTACTATTCTTTCTTTACTAAACTTTAAATCATCAATAATTCTCTCAATTCTATTGATATTTTTTAAAGAAAAGTCTTCTTGGTCTATTTCTCTATGAATTGGCCCACAATGATACGGAAAGCAGGACATAGCCCCCCTTATACCTTTTTCATGAGGCAACCAAGCATTTACAACTGTACGAATATAATCTCCAAGTGTGTTCATACTTGATTCAAAATTATCCTTTAAAACTTCTTTTAATCTCTCTACACCTTGAAATGTTATTCTGTAAATCTTTTTCTGCCGATTATTTTCATCAATGAATTCTTCTGTTTCAACAAAACCTTTTTCATCTAATCTGTTTAGTAAAGGGTATATTGTTCCGGGAGAAGCTCTCCACATTGGTTTGAACTTTTTATTGATCTCTTGACTTATTTCATATCCAGTAATCTCTTTTCGATTCCTAATTATTGAAAGTACAAGAATATCTAATCCAGAAAAAGGTCCACCGTGATGACCACTAAACCGTTTACCAAAGAACATTTTTCAACTTCACCAATTTATTCGATTTTTGATAATACTTATTATATTAAAATAAAAACACATATTTAAATATATCGAAGATCGAACATCTCATCAAATAAGCACACGGGCCAATAAAAATATATTCTAAATCCAAAAATATAAATAAGCATATTTTAAGACCTTAAGATATCTATCAATTCAAATAATCATATATTTCTCTCTTTTATTCGGTAAAATCAATTATTCGATTTTTTATATCTTCATATCAAAATCTTAATATCATTTTCTTCAATTTCACTATTATAATGCCAATAAAAGGAATTGATACTAATAAGTGTAATTTCTGTAAAATTTGTATTAAAGAATGCCCATCAGGAAACTTTAAGGAAGATATTGATGAAAAAAAGATAAATTTTGATAGCTCTCAAGGTTGTATATTATGTGGGCATTGTATTGCTGTATGTCCTGAAAAAGCGATAATTTATGAAGATACGGAAGGTAAAACTTTAGATTTTGAAGAACTAGGCACTTCTATATCAAATGAAACCTTGAATAGATTAATGCAATCAAAAAGATCGGTTCGGCAATATAAGAGGAATAAAATTCCAAAAGAAATAATTGAGAAAGTCATTAATTGTATGAGTTATGCTCCCACAGCTATGAATAAACGATCCTTAAAATGTTCGGTAATCTCAGATGAGCAAAAAATCAATGAATTTATTGATTCAATTATTGAAGCTATAGACGAAGAGGAAGAAAGAGATGCATATAAAAAAAAGAGAGAAAAAGGAATAGATCCCTTCTTTTATAATGCCCCTCATATTTTGATACTCCATTCAGATAATGATTGGGATAATACAAATGCGACTATAGCTATAACATATGCTATGCTATGTGCTGAAACTTTAGATTTAGGATCTTGCTGGATTGGAGGTGTTCAGATATTTCTCAATGAAAACAAAGAAATAAAAGAAAAAGTATTAGGTATTGAAGAAAAAATTTTCGGTATTATGATTTTTGGATATCCCACAGTGAAATATTATCGTACCCCTCCACGACCCCCGATAATAACCAAATTTATCTCTTAAAGATTTATTTAATACCCAAATATAGCAAATTTATTTTTAATTTCGTTTAAAATTGAACAATTTTGTAAATATTACTGTAATATTACTGAGATAATCTTTACATATATTACTTTAATCGTGAAACTAAGCTTTCACGAATATCATAAAAAAAAATTTTTAAAAAAGATAATAACAAAAATTTATCTTTTTAATTTAGGTTTAAATTTTGGTTTCTTTTTTACTTTAATCTCTTTAACTGCTTTTTCTTTCTGAGTATTTTTTGGTTTTATTTCTATTGGAGCATCAGACTTATATTGAGTTAGATTATTTTTTAAATCTTCAGCGAGAATGCCTAGCTTATTAGCAGTTGATGAAATTTCTTCCATTGATGCAGTTTGTTGTTCTGAAGATGCACTGATTCCTTCTATAGCTCCAGTTGTAGATTCAAGCCTTTGAAGAATTTCATTAATTCTTGAACCTGTAGTGGATACCGATTTTCTTGATTCTTCTGCGAGTTTTCTTACTTCATCTGCTACAACTGCAAAACCTCTACCATATTCTCCAGCACGGCCAGCTTCTATACTGGCGTTTAGAGCTAACAAGTTAGTTTGTTCTGATATTGATACTATTATATCCATGACTCTCTTAATCTCATTTGATGATAAGACAATGTTCTGACTATCATTTGCTACTTGCTGCGTTGTTGAGGAAATTTCTTCAGATGCCGCATTAACTTCACTCGCGCTTGCAGCCAATTCTGTAGCTATATTTGCTACATTAACACTTGCTTGAGATCCTGCCTCTAAAACCTTTTCCATATTATCTGTAACTCTTGTAATACTTTTCACAGTAGGACGTGCTATCATTATTCCAAGTACAACACATGCACCTAATGCAATTATCGTTATAATATAGGATACAAATACTCCTAATTGAGCACTAATTATTTGTTGGTTAATCTCAAATTGTGTTTCTAAATGTATTCCATTCAAATCCCCAGATAAATCTTCATAATCTAATTCAACGTCAGTTAATAATGTGTCAATATGATCTTTCATAGCAAAGATACCCTCATCTCCAGTAACCATAGCTGTAAAATTGTGATGAATATTTTCAATTTCTAATAGTTTTGGAATGATTTGTGGATCTCCAGTATAAAAGGTATCAATAATTCCTATTATATTATCAAAAGTAATTACTGAAGTATTAAATTCTAAACCAGTCTCTTCGCAAATACCTTCCAAATATTCAAATGTTAAATAAATTTGCTCAGTAAGATAGCTTTTCAGCATGGTTGCATTTAATTTCATATACAAATCATCAACCAAACCAATCAACTCAGTAATAAGAACATCTGCTTGTTCTCGAATTTCAATAGTCTCGTTTAACAATTGATTTATTTCTTCAGCATGAATGATAATTCCATGTTCATTACTTGTGATATCTCCTACAATACAACCAAAATCCTCTCGGATACAAATGATTTCTTCAATATGTTCTGGGTGTAGTCTTTCTAATAAATCCAAAGATGAATTAAAGGTTTCTGCATGTTCTAAAATATGTTCTGTAACAGTCTCCTCCTCAATGGTTTCATTATGATGTCCATGTGATTCTCCTCCATAGAGTTTCTCAAAAGTTTCTCGAATAATTAACTCCGCCTCATATAACATTGTATCTACAGCTTCTGTGATCACCATATCTTTTTGGGTGAAATCTGTGATATAACCGTTTAATGTAGTTATTTGAATCATGCCAACAATACCAATTCCGAAAGAAAAAGCAATAAGAATGGCAAATCCAGTTGTCATTCTTTTCTTAATATTCAATGTATAATCCCTTCCCTTGTTTTTTTTTAAGATAGTTATACTTACAAAAAATAAGTAATCTTAACAAATTAGTTAAAAAATATAAATAAAAGCCTTTTTGTTTACAAAAACTTATATAAAAAGTTAAAATTTGAAACTAAAATAACCTTTTTTGTACCATTTTTTTAAACTAAAATTTTTTTATATTGAATCAACACATTTTACTTTTTGAAACTTGTTTTCAGTTATAGTTTCTCAATAATTTAGAATTTATTAAGCATTATTTTAAATTTGGGTGCTTCTAAGGTAAAATTAACAAGAAGGAAGGATATAAAAATTGAATCTCAAGCTTACTAAAAAGTCAAAACCTTTAATTCTAACTATTGTATCAGTTTCACTATTCTTTATACTTACAATAGGGTTTAGTGCAAATGCTATAACATCTCAGTTAACAGACCTATGGAATTTAAGCCAATTTGATCTAGCACTATTGAGTATGATTTTAATTATTGGGTTTGTCATAGGTGGATTAATTTATTCTATTTCTAATTTACCTGATCTAATAGAAACACAGAAGTTTTATTGTTTTAATGCTTTTTTTGGGGCACTCTCCAATTTATTGGCCGCATTTTCATTTAATTCTGCTTTGGTTCTACAAAGCAGAGAGAATTTAAAATGTTGGAATTATAAACTAAACTTCTCCAAAATAAGAATAGAATATATAAATAAGAAAAGCGATTAGCGAAATAAAAAAGATCCATAAACTAAATAAAGCGAAAAATTCAACAATAATATTTGTTGTTAAATTTGTTCCGCCAAAGATAAGAATTATTAATAGCGATGTTATTACACTAATTAGAAACTGAGTAAGAAAAGCTTTTATCATCTTAGAGTCCGCTTCAAATCTCTTGTCCTTTATAATATCACTTAATAATATGAAGACTTGAAGAGTAGGGAAAAACATTAATGCATACGGGATTAGAGAGAGAATATTTGAAAAGAAAATAAGCCAGATAAATCCACTACTTAGGTTTACTACACTTAAAATTAGACTTATAATTCCATAAAAGATAATTATTACCCATAAACACAAAAGAATCTTACTTAATCCTTTAGCATTCTTTGAGAAAAATGAATTTGAATTCTTATTAGTTTCCGCCATATAAGAAAAAAAAAAAATCACATATATATAATTATCTTGATAATTCTTTAAAGGAGCATTTTGTTTTATATTAATGATGGGTAAAAATAGGAATTTAAATAATATTAAAGGGATTTTATCTGATATCGATGGGACTCTTTATTTTAAAGGAAATCCCGTTCCTAATTCAATTGAAACGGTCTCAAAACTTCGAAAGGCTGGTGTAAAACTACTTTTTCTTACAAATACAGATAGTAAATCTCCTAATACAGTATTAAAAACTTTACAAGAATATGGATTTGCCGTAAATAAAAATGAAATATTCACTCCTATTATCGCAGTAAAAGAATTCTTAAATAAACATCCAGATAAAATATCATATTTTGTCACTACAAAAGAAGTTGCTGAGGAATTTAAAGAATTTCGACAAGTAAAAGACTCTGAAATTCCCGATTTTGTAATTATAGGGGATTTCCATGATAATTGGGACATTAAACGTTTAAATTTAGCATTTCGATACGTTCTTAAAGGAGCGAAGCTACTTGGAACTCAAGGCAATATATATTATCTTGACCATAACGGTGAACCAGTCATAGATACAGGTTCATTTGTGTATATGATTGCTAATGCTGCTAACGTTGTTCCTAAAATATTTGGAAAACCGTCAAAAGAATATTTTCTACAAGCCTTATGCAAAATAGATCTTAATCCCAATGAAGCTTTTGTGGTTGGTGATGATCTTGAGTCTGATATCCAAGGAGCAATTAATGCCGGAATTAAGGGGATTTTAGTTAAAACAGGAAAAGGACAATTATTAGATTCATCTTCATTGAAAGTCAAACCATATTTAATTCTTGATTCTTTCAGTTCTTTAGGTGAGTTAATTGAATTTAGATAAATTTTTCTGATAGATGCCAGGAAATTTCAAATCAAAATTCTTTGATTGATCTAATATGTTCAATTTTGAACTACATTATATGAAAGATAAAGAGACCGATTTTTATTTTTTTATTTCTTAAAGGAGTAGCACTATTTAACAGAAAGATTTATATATTCTATTTCGCGTATTCCTCATAAAAATTAATCTAAAAATAAAACGGATGTTTAATCCATGGCTTTAAAAGAATATTTCGTTCGAGATTTAGTAATTGATGATGAATACGGGATAATCGACTCAAATGCGACAATTCAAGATGCAGCAAAAAAGATGAAAGAAATTGGTATTCCGGATTTAGTTGTAATAGAAAGTGAAAATCAAAATGTTCTCGGCGTTATTGCAGACTTCGATATAGTACAAAATGTTATTGCAGAAGGAAAGGATTGTAAATCTGAAAAAGTTATTTCTACCATGTATAAGATAAATCCAGTGAATTTGGATACACCTGTTTCTGATGCATTCAAAAGGATGCAAGAATTAAACGTTAATGTTGTTCCTGTTGTTCAAAATAAGAAGCTTATAGGGGTTTGTTCCATTCATGACTGCTGGAGTTTTATTCCTGATCAAACTTTTGATGAGATTGGACTGATACCTGTTAGAAATGCAAAAATAGCAGAATTCTGGTTTGCCAGTGTTTGTGCAATCATAGCCTTTACCCTAGGGATACTTTTACCGTTAGCGGGAATTTTTGGCTTCTTTACAGGTAATTATAGTAATCTTATGAGTTTACTGGGAATGGGGCCAATGGTAGAAGATCCCATATTATCTTTCACCTTATTTGATGTGCGAGGAGCCGGAGTCATGCAACCTTTTTTGAATTTAAATGATCCTATATGGATTACTATCGATGTATTTAGTATTTTACTGTTGCTTTCTAGTATAATAGGATTATTTTCAATAATCTACACAAGTTTTTCTGACACAAGAAATTTGCAAACAAGTTGGATTTTGAAAAAAATAATACCAGGTATAGCAGTTTTCTTTATGGCTTTTGAATGGATTTTATTTGGTATTGCGTTTGCACTTGAGATCCCGCAACCCCTTATTTCGATAGATCCAATCGGGCTAACTTTGTCTATTATATCTATGGTATTAATACTTCTAGCAATCAATAGAGACTACATTTTCCGAGGAATAGAACAACCTGAAGTTAAAGATAGTGAGGTGTCAAAATAAAAAATGCCGCGTGGTGGCGGTGGCGGGTTTCGTGGTGGTGGTGGATTTAGAGGAGGTGGTTTTGGTGGTGGATTTCGAGGTGGTGGATTTCGAGGCGCTTCTGGCGGATTTAGACCACCTTATCAAGGAGGCGGAAGACCTTTTGGGAGAACTGGCGCTAATCGAGTAGTATCGAGATCCCCTAGAGGACCTTATACACATAGATATTACCGTCCCCATCGTATGTATTATAGACCTCATTGGTGGTATCATCGACCTTGGTATTACAGATGGTGGTATTCACCTTGGTGGTCAGGACATTATTATAGACCTTGGTATTATAGCCCTGTCTATGTTGGTGGAGGGATAACATTTGCAATTATCCTTGCTTTAGTAATTCTACCTGTTGCGGGTGTAGCATTCTGGTTTCCATTTACTAGCGCAGACTCAACTGGCACTGTCAATTATCGTTCTACAGAGACTTTATATTTTAATGAATTCTGGTATGAATATGAATACATAGAAGATGGACAGGATATTACATTCTCTATTCAATCTTCACCGAGTAATATCACGTTTGCTCTTTGGAATCAGCCTTTTGAGAATTTGCCTACTACAACTAAACATATTGATATTGTAAATTCAATATCTATTAACCCTATATCATTTGATTACTGGGCAGAATGGTTGTTTCTAAGAGCGGGTTCTTCAATTGTCTATGATTATAATTCAAGCGCCAATCTTGATTTCTTCATTGCTGATGCTTGGGATTTCTATAATTGGAATCACGGAGGATCTCCAGTATTTCCGGTTAGCGTGTTAAATAACAATCAAGGGAGTGGAACATATAATGTTCCTACTACTCAAGATTATTATATTGTATGGTATAATGATGGAGGCTTTACTATTGACGTAGATTACACTATAAATTATACGGCAGTAAATGTCCCTGATTTTAGTGTAACCCCCGAGAACTATGAAGATATTGATTTTATATCAACAGATTATACTGTAACAACCGCTGGTAATTGGTATTTCTTTGTTTATTTTGATCCGATGAATTCTCCCGAAGAATCAACAACAATCACTTTTGACGTTACTTATGATACCGGCGTGACCTATCAAGAGAGATGGCTTGGTGTTCAATGGATCTTAATTATAGTTCTTGTTGTAGTTGTCATTATTTTAATAGCTGCTGTTGTAGCAAGAAGAGGTCAAAAAAAATTGAAATTGAAAGCCCCAACAACCACAGATCAAGCAAAAAAATCACCATATAAAGTAACTCCTACTGAAACTGAGAAAGAAACTGTTAAAAAAGAAGAAATTAAGTGTACTCGTTGCGATGCCTCAATAAAACCAGATTCAAAATTCTGTCCTAAATGTGGGGGAAAAATAGAAGGAAGACAAGTGGGTGTTCCTTCAATAACTACTCCGGCTTCGGCAAAGACATGTTCATTATGCGGAAGTAAACTTGCTGGGACAGAAAAATTCTGTAAATGGTGTGGTACAAAAATAGAAGAATAGCTAATTCATTTTTTTTTTTATTTTATATAAAAACAAGAAAAAGATTATTCTGTTTCTTGAGTAGCATTTTCTGCTTCATGATTCTTTGCGGAACTATAACTACCCTTTACTTCATTAAGATCAACAGTTACAACTGTATGCCCTAAATGTTGTTTTTCAAACCTTTTTACTTCTACTTGGTTAACTGGGTTACCTGGATGAATAACCATATATGATCTGCATTTTATGCACGCACGACATCGAACACTCATGATTGTAATCCATTAATTTAATATTATTTAATTAATCCATACGTAGTTGTCAAATTATTAAATAATTATAAAATATTTCAAATTTATGGTTTTAAATTAAAAATGTTGTATCAGTACATACAGAAATTTTCAATCGAACTCTATAAAATTTTCCTCATAAGATCTACTTTTTAGTTTAATTAAACTAAATTTCCATCAAGTTTGGAATGGTTGAATCGAATAAATCTTTCATTTTCTCTACATTCAGGTTAAAACTATGTGATGTTAGTCCTCTAATGCTAATTTCTGGAGTAGTACTTAGGATACCAATTTTTTTAATTTCAATATCAAATTGCTTTGAAATTTTTAGAATAGTGTCATAATCATTTGGACCTGTTTCTATTATGAATCTCCCAACAGATTCGCTAAACAGAAATTCATCATCCGTTAATCCATTTTTAAGAGTGCTTGAAAAGTCTAAAATTGCCCCTAATTTATTTTTAAAGCACATTTCTGCGATATTAATAATGATCCCGCCCTTACTAATATCATGATTTGCTTTAACAAGATTTCTTTTATACAGTTCAAAAAGAAAATCCCATGTAGCTTTAATTTTTGACTCATCGACTTTAGGAGGCGTTCCTCCCTCAAGATTGTAAATAACTGAGTGATATTCTGAACCCCCTAATTCTGCTTTAGTTTCTCCAATGAGAAAGATATCATCACCAGCAGCCTTAAATGGCAAGGTAATAATGTTTTCTTTTCCGTCAATCAACCCAACAATCATTATAACTGGTGTAGGTTTAATTCGGGTGTTTGTCACCTCATCTTCGTTGTATAAGGAAACATTTCCTCCTACAACAGGAATCCGTAATGATTTACAAAAGTCTGCCATACCTTCCACCGCTTTAGAGAAGTACCAAAATGATTCAGGCTTTTGAGGGTTTCCAAAATTACAACAATTTACCATAGCCAAGGGTTTTGCTCCATTTGCGATAACATTCGCACACTCCTCTACAAGACCACCCTTTGCTCCTTCGTAAGGATCTAGGAAGCAATGTTTAGAATTAACACCCACACTTGCAGCAATATATTTATCCGTACCAATTATTCTTAAAACACCCGAATCTGCTTCTCCACACTTAATCACCGATCTGACTCCTACTTCGTGGTCATATTGGCGATACACCCATTCTTTACTACAAATATTTTCTGAGGCTATTAATTGGTATAAAATTTCATCGAATCCAATTGAAGGTTCTGGTGTTTTTTGCGCAAGCAAATCATCTAAGTAATCCGGACGCTTTTCTGGTCTTGCAATGGTAGGGGCATCTGATAATGCCACAGCTGGGAGGTTTACAACGAGTTTATCTCCATCACGAACTTTTAGGACTTGAGAATCATCAGTCCTACCGATTACTGCATGAGGAACCTCAAACTTTCTGAAAACCTCCAGAACTTCTTCAAGCCCTTCTGGTTTTACTATAAAGGCCATTCGTTCTTGGGATTCTGATAGCATTACTTCAAATGAATTCATCCCAGGTTCTCTGGTGAAGATCTTAGAAAAATCAATATCACCACCCGTACCGCCATCCCCTGTGAGTTCGCTTAATGCACATGATAATCCTCCGCCTCCCAGATCTTTTAAACCCCTAACATGACCGGTTTTTACAGCCTCAAGAGTTGCTTCAATTATCATCTTTTTAGTAAAGGGATCTCCGATCTGAACCGCAGGTCTATCTGCTTCTGACATCTCTGTTAGAGTACGTGATGCGAATGTGACTCCATGAATACCATCTCTTCCAGTGGAACCTCCCATAAGAATTACATAATCACCAGGATTATACGCTTTACTAGGGGCATGCTTGAAATCTTCAATTGTACCCAACCCAATACAAGCTACATTTACGAGACAATTACTTTCGAAACTATCATCAAACTCTACCTCACCACCAATGGTTGGGATTCCTGTACAGTTTCCATAATCTGCTATACCTTTTACTACATATTTAAATAACCATTGAGAATGAGCATTTCCTTTCAATCGGCCAAATCTTAACGGATCAAGTAGAGCAATAGGTCTTACACCCATACATAGCACATCTCTAATAATTCCTCCAATCCCTGTAGCTGCTCCATGATAAGGTTCGATGGCTGAGGGGTGATTATGCGATTCAATTCTAAATGCTAAGGCATAACCATCTCCTATATCAATAACTCCCGCATCTTCTCCGGGACCTGCTAAAACATAATCGTAATTTTTCTCAGCATCCTCAAATAATTTTAATTTTGGTCGCGATGATTTATAAGAACAATGCTCGCTATGCATGACATCGAACATCCCTATTTCTGTTATAGAAGGATCTCTACAAAGAGTTTCTTTTATCCACTTAATCTCAGATTCCTCTAAATCAACGTCAATATCTCCGTCCTCAAGTTTTACTTTCGGCATTAAGAAACCCTCTTTTTTATAAATTCTAGCATTGATTCAAAAAACAATCTTCCATGCACAGTTCCTCTGGGACTTAAAATCGCTTCAGAAGCACGCTCTGGATGAGGCATTAATCCCAAACAATTACGTTCTAGGTTACAAACCCCCGCAATGCTCTCTTGTGACCCATTAGGATTATCATCAATTGTGATTTCTCCATTATCACTTGTATATCTAAATACGATCTGGTTATTTTCTTCTAGTTCTTTTAGATTATCTGTGAAGTATCTCCCCTCTCCGTGTGCAATTGGGATGTCTAACACATCTCCTACATTCATTTTATTAGTAAATGCGGTGTTTTTATTTTCTACTCTGATATTCACCCATTTACAGATAAACTTTAAAGAATCATTTCTCAATAAGGCACCAGGGAGAAATTGGGCTTCTGCTAAGATTTGAAAACCATTACAAATTCCAATTACAGGTCTTCCATCTTTTAACATAATTTTTGCTTGGTCAATTGCTGGACTATGGGCAGCAATGATTCCCGCTCTTAAATAATCTCCGAATGCAAATCCCCCAGGTAATATCACTCCATCATAATGCGCTTCTTTAAAATGATTGTGCCATACAAGGTCAGTCTCTACTTTTATCACATCGTTTAGAACATGCATAGTATCTAAATCGCAATTAGCGCCGGGGAATTGAATTACGGCTATTTTAACATTCATGATTTCGATACTTTTAGAATAGTTAAATTTTGAGTAACTGGATTAAAAATTCGTAGATCATTACACATTTTTTCTACAATTTTTTTAGCTTCATTCTCATCAGCAGCTTTGAGATTAATACGTAAAAATTGTCCCGAACGAACATTAGATACAATATCATATCCCTTTTTAGCTAAAAGATCTTTTTGAATAGTTTCACCAACTGGATCTCTTGCTGCTGGTTTGTTCATTAAAGTTATTTCTACTTCAAAATCTTGGCGAGCCATTTTAGAAAAAAGATGTTGTATATACTTTTATTAATTGTTATTAATTTAAAAATAATGCTCCTCGACAAAAACGGTAAGAACTTAATTATCCTCAACTTAAATTAAGCAATTTAGTCAAGTTAGGACCAAAATTTCAAAGAGTATGAATTATGATTAAAACTAATAATACAAATTAACAATTAGTAATGAACTTAAACTACTTAGCAACTAACTATGAATCAATTATAACCTATACTCATCATTACTGATATTACTAAAGCAAGCAGACCAAATAATAAAGCATATCGACTTCGTTTGGGGATAAGGGTTCTCTTAAAATCCTCATTTGTTTCATTCTGATAACTATCAACGTCTAAGATTAGAAATATAAAACTAAGGAGAAACAAAGTGATATCAAAAAATAAAAGAATTAAAACTAACATGATACGATAGAATACAATCTAATATTATTTAAATTTTTCTTAACTGCTTAAATACTTGGCTTTCTTTAAACTTTCATAAATCCTTTTTTTCACATCTGATATCTCCGCTTGAAACTCTTTTCCTGTAATCTTTTTAAAGCTTCGCATATATCTTTTTGCTAATTCTATTTTAATATCTTCTGAAATTGGAGGAATATCTTCATCTGGTTTAATATCAGGAAAAATTTTAGGATAAGTGTCCATAAGCCATCCTCGAAAGATTTCTTTATCTAATATATCTGGATCATCTCCATTTTCAAACTTTTCGTTATAAGTATCGAGAATCCAAAATCGAGATGAATCCTGAGTATGGATCTCATCAATAACCATTAATTCTCCTTCTTTTAACCCAAACTCATACTTAGTGTCAACTAATATAAGGCCATTGTTTTCACAAAATTTTTGCCCAAATTTAAACAATTTAAGTGCAGCTTCTTCCATTTGTTCATAGATATGTTTTTCAACTATTCCTCGCTTTAAGATCTTTTCTTTTGATAGGTAAATATCATGCCCAGATTCTGCTTTTGTTGAAGGAGTAACAATTATTTCATCAAATTTCTGATTTTTTTTCATTCCCTTTGGAGGTAATATACCAGAAGTGGGTTTTCCTTTATTATAATCACGCCACATACTTCCAGTTAAATAACCCCTTATAACTACTTCGACTGGAACTGTTTTGCATTGATGAACGACAGATACATTTGGATCTGGAATATCTATAATGTGATTTTTTACAATTTTTTTAGTTTTTTCAAACCAGAAGGATGAAACTTGATTTAGCATTTGTCCTTTAAATGGAATGGTAGTTATTACTCTATCAAAAGCACTCAGACGGTCTGTTGCAATGATGATTCTTTTATCTTTCTCTATATAGTTATCTCTAACTTTTCCTCTATATAATTCTCCCAAGTTGGAGAAATCTGTTTCATCTAAGGTGTAGTTGAGTTGTTCCTTAATTACATCATCAATATTCTTACTAACCATAGTAATAAATAATAGAAAACGCCATAAAAATTCTAATTATTAACTTAGAAATAAAATTTAATTCAATCTACACTAACTGAAATCCCACACTTATTACATCTTTTTGCCCCTCGGAACAAGGAATTATCACATTCAGGACAATGATATCTTTTTTCTTCTTCTTCAACCCATTTTTCAGTTCCTATTTCTTTCCATCGTGGTATTGCTCTTAGAATAACTTTTTTACCAACAGGTATAGGAAAACGATCTATAAATTTACATGGAAAATCATCACATTGATAACAACCATTCAGCTCTTTATTTTGTACACAATCTCTGATTGGACATGCTTGACAATATCCAAATATACTCTCTTGGTTTTCTGAGAGACAACCAGTACATTTAATATCATCTACAGATTTTGTAATAGGTTTGTAGACATCCACGAGTTTTTCTTTAAACTTCATATTATTATCTCTATCAGCGACATGTATAGCACATACACCACAATAAAGCCCACATGGAGCTAGTAAATCTTTATTTATATTAGTCATTTTCAATTCTCCTAATTTGATTTCTTATAATATATTCCATTATTAAATTCTTTACTTGAATATTTTTTTTTATTTTTTTCCATTTTGTTTATAAAAATTTGGCTTAAATCTAGATCTAAAGAATTAGTCAAACTTATAAGATAAATAAATACATCAGCAATTTCATCAGAAATACTTGTAAGAAGGTTTTTATTTTTCCAGATCTCCTCTTTTGTATAATTTTTAAACAATAATAATTGAGATAATTCTCCAGCTTCGCAATTTATAGCTTGAACTAAGTTTTTAGGAGTGTGATATTTTCTCCAATTTCTTTCTTTTACGAAATTTTTCACTTCTTCTTTAAAAAATGATATGAAGATATTTTGATCGTTATTCTTTTTGTTTTCTTTCATATTGAATCAAATTAAGGTGTTTAAGAAAAATATATGTAATATTTACTTAAGTTTTCTAATAAAATTACATATTAGTTCATTAACAACTTCAGATCGTTGATTGGGCATAAAATGACCTGCCATATCGATAATTTCAAGCTCACTTTGAGGGATCTTCTTATGAAGCTCTTCTGACATCTGTTCAGGAGCAAAATTATCAAGTCTTCCCCCTATTATTAAAGTAGGACAGCTAATGCCTGATGGATCGTACTCTTTTATTTCATGAATCATACGAAAAATTTGATCTTCAATTTGCATATGTAATTGGTCTTTTGTTAAATTTAATCCTGTTAAGGAATCAGATAAGGC
>JAEOTV010000176.1 GCA_016839635.1 Promethearchaeota archaeon
AAGATTAGGGCAATAATATTCTAAAAAAGCATACTTCCCATCAAATAATTTTTTATTATTAAATATCTGAAGTGTTAAAGTTTCAGCTTCAGCTATTTCAGGGAATTTGTGAACAAAAGGAATCATTTAAATTTTTAAAATTATTGAGGATATAAACATGAAAAAAATCATTCCAAATATAAATACATTGTTACAGTATATTATATTTTTAAATGCTAAACCAAAGTTATCTGGTTGTTGTGAATATTGCGGTAGTTGCGATATATGGTGTCATGGTCATTATTATCGAAAAAGCGATCGCGGGAAAGGAGAGTTAAATCCGATTGCGATACCAAGATTTCTTTGTTGTAATTGTGGCAGAACATTTTCTGTATTACCTGAATGCATTCCGCCGCGACGTTGGTATTTATGGGATATTCAACAAGAGGCTTTAGTTTTTTGGCTAAAAAATTTTAGTTATCGAGCAATTAGTAAAAAATTATTGCCAAGCAGGAAAACAATTAGCCGCTGGATTTCTCGACTAAAAGAACAATTTTTAATCCACGCAGACCAATTGCGCAGTTTTTGTAGAGAACTTGGTTATTACAAAAACTTTCAAAGCTTTTGGAAAGAATGTTTAAACCGCTGGCGATTATCCAAGATCATGCTGATGCTAAATAACGCGGGAATAATTATTCCGTAATTTACTGGGTAATATTTAACATGAAATAGGAGAATCCAAATGTAAAATTTACCCCACACACTTTGTCCCTCTTATGAAAAATTCATTTGTGGTTAACTATAGATTCTATTTTTTATTGAAAGGAGATTAATCATGACTGAATCTATTAATGCGATAGCTTTATTCCGCTTATCGGTACTCGGCCCTCTGGCAAGCAGAGACAGATTGGAACGCGGTGAATTAAGTAAGATTATTAACGAATTGGCTAATAAAACTTATAATATTCCAAATAGTAAACGTTCATATATCAGCGCTAAGACTATTACCAATTGGTACCATGCTTGGTTAAAAGATGGCATTGATGGACTAATACCTAAACCGCGTTCTGATAGAGGCATAACTCAACTTAATGTAGAGTTGCAAGAACATATTTTAAATTTGAAAAAAGCTAACCAAGCTCGTTCTTTGAATACCATCATTTTATTATTAGAAAAACAAAAAATAATTGCTCGTGGAGAAATATCACGTACGACTTTGTATCGTTTTTTAAAAACTCAGGGATTATCTAAACGTACTCTAAATGCCACAGAAACTATAGAACGGCGTAGTTTTGTTGCTCAATACGCTGGAGATATTTGGCAAGGTGATGTTATGCATGGGCCAAGAATTCAAAATAGAAAAACTTATTTAGTTTCTTTATTAGATGATGCTTCACGGCTTATTGCGCATAGCGCTTTTTGTTTAGGAGAAACTGCATTAGATATTGAAGGAGTATTAAAACAGGCTATCTTAAAACGAGGCTTGCCTAAAAAATTAATTATTGATAATGGCTCTGCTTATCGCTCAGGCAGCTTGCAGAAAATCTGCGCTATTTTAGGTATTAAATTGATCTACTGTCGTCCTTATGAACCTGCTGGAAAAGGTAAAATAGAAAGATATCATAGAAGTTTTCGGGAACTATTTTTAGCAGAGCTTAATATAGAAAATATCGTTAATCTCAGTGATTTAAATAATCGCCTTTGGGCCTGGATCGAACAGGTTTATCATCAGAAACCACATGCCGGTTTAAATAATATAACTCCATTGGAACGCTGGCGCCAAGATCTGATAAAAATTCGGCCGTTGGATACGACATTTAATCTCGATGAGATTTTTTATCATCGTTTGCAGCGTAAAATTAGGAAAGACGGTACTATCCAATGGTGTGGCAAATTATTTGAAGTCCCTTTTGAACTAGTAGGTAAAAAAGTAACATTAGTTGTTGACCCTCATACCAATAAAGCTCTTTGGCTAGAATCTGAATCTGGCACAAAACTTGGCGATGTTACTCCATTAGATCCTATTGCTA
>JAEOTV010000177.1 GCA_016839635.1 Promethearchaeota archaeon
AAAAAAAGTTGATCAAATAAAATGACTGATATTAAAAAACTAACAAAAATAGCGATTTTAGCATATGGGGCAGTTTCCTTAATTTTTGGGATCCTTCTATTCTTTTTTACTGAGATGTTCATTGCTAGTCTAAATATGCCAACTTGGCAAAATCCTGCTCATCCAAGAATGTTCGGTGCCGCATTGTTTATCGTGGTAATTTTTGCATTATTAATACTTCTCAAAAAGGATTTGGAATGGGAAAATATCCATGTGGCATTTCTAGTTGTGTTTTCGTGGTTACCACTTAACATACTTGCGGAACTTGTAACACTTGCTATATATGCCCCAATACTGTCATTTCAAGCCTTTTCTCAAGGCATTATGGACATAATTATAATGAGCGCACTTTTTGTTCTTAATCTCATCGCATATATCAAACAGAGAGCATAAATTCAATACATATAAAAATTATTAATTATTTTTTTTTTTTCTTTTTAGAAACACAGAATCAGGGTATAGGCAGGAATTCAATTATTTTTTTCTATTATTTTTTTCTATCTTTTCAATTATTTCATTAAAAATCGAATGTTCTATGGAATTATCGGAAGCTTAATTATAAATGTGACTATAGTTCAAAATTCTATAGATCACCAGTTTGGTGATAAAATTTAAAAAAAAGAGGTGCTCAAAATTAGCAGAAAAAAACTAATAACAAGCTTGGCGATAGTTTCAACGATCGGACTTTTGCTTATTTTATTTTCGACTTCTGTTTTAGCAATCTCAACAGTAAGGCCAATTTCAGATTTTACTGATACAAACGATAATATAGCAGCCTGGGCAGACACTGAATCCGGATTAATATTGTTCCCCCATGGATGGTATATCTATGGGTTTCCATCGGGACCAGAAAGCATTGCAGACTGTATAACTTCAGGTTCTGTTCTGGAAAAAGAGTTGAAAGATGGACAAATGCTATATAAAGTGAATTTACATGTAGAAGGAGCATTGATGGTGGTAGCTAATAATAGCGATGGAACTATTTTAGTGGAAGGAGTAATGGACTATCTCTTCCAGGCAAACATGCTCCTATATGACGGAGAGCTTGGTGATCCTGTGCCAAATCTTCTTCAAATATGGTTCCCCGGATTCTTCCTCCCCCCAGGGACAGATCCAATAGGCGAGGGTACATTTTCACATCTTACGGGGAGTGGCACTGGTACAATGCAAGTTGATGCGTTAGGGTTTAATGCTGGAGATTCTGTAAGTGTAAAAATAAACCAAGTTGGTCTCCCTAAACCAGAGGGACACCCCCACTATCCTGAAATGTGGGCAGAAGTCTTGGTTTTTAACTAAAAAAACAAATAAAATAAATTTATTATTAAATCTAAATATAGAAAAAGGAGGAGTTGGGTTAGAAAAACTACTTCCAGACGAAGCTACTACTAAACCAATATTCCTCCATTCTATACTTCTTTTTTTTTCTATATAAACCTTAATATTTATTTCAAGGAAATTTTCCGTTTTTTGGACTTAAACACTATATTTAAAATGATGATTAGCTTACTTTTTTCATAAGTTTATAATCTAAATCAAGTGAATATATGTCTCATCTAGAATTAGATCAATTAACAAGGGCAGAACAACTTTTTGAGGCAGGTAAGCTAGATGAGGCTCTTGATATATTGAATAATTCAAGTCAATTTGAAGGATTTGATTTACAACAAAAAGAGAAATTTCTGTATCTTAAGGGTTTAATTCTAACATATCAGAATAAGGGAGAAGAACTTATTATCTTAGGAAAACAATTATTTGAAGAAGCACAAAAATCTAATCACAATCCTCAATCATTTGATGGATTATTTTTTGTTATCATGGGATTAGGTATACTCAATAAGCCTGATGAGACTTTCAAAAAAATAGATGAAGCTGAGGATTTATTGAAACTTATTTCTAAAACAGAAGAAAATATACTAAATCAAAGAGAAATTCGATTAAATGTAGTAAAAGCTTGGATTAATTATCTAATCGGTAATATAAATTTAGCAGAGAAATATTTAGAGAGTCCTTTATGTGTACAAAATGAATTAAGTAATTCATTCGAAACTGTTTGGGCTAATATGTTGAAAGTACTGATTTTAGTTCAAGTGAAAGGTAAATATGAACTGGCAATGCAATACACCGAAAAAGCAATGTCTCTGGCAATGAAATTAGAATTTAATCATTACTGGTTAGGTTTTTGTCAGCTCTCAGTTGGGGTGATTTATTTGTTCTTATATGAAACTGAACTTGGTTTAGAATATCACATTAAAAGTCTAAGGATATTTCAAAAAATTAATAATGTTTGGTATATAGCAACAATACTCAATAATATAGGACTTGTATATTGTGACAAAGGGGATTATGAGCGCGCTTTGAAATATTTACAACGAAGTCTAATTCTTTGGGAAAAGTATCCATTCCGGTTAGAGTCATGTATCCACGCTTTAATATTTATCTCTCTTGAGAAGGGAGATACTGAGCTTGCTCAAAAATATTTTCAATGCCTAGAAAATATGTATAATCAAAAGAAAGGAATTCACATTGAAATAATATACAAATATAATAAAGCCTTGATTTTAAAAAGAAGCACTCGAATCCGAGATAAAGCTAAAGCTGAAAAATTATTTAAACAAGTCATTGAAGCGGAAACAATTTATCTAGAGGTCACTAGAGATGCTTTGGTTTGTCATTGTGATTTACAACTCTCAGAACTCCTGTTAACTAATAATATTGAAGTACTTGAAGAAATCAATCTCAATATTGCTAAATTATTATCTATTGCTGAGAAGTCTCATTCATATATAATATATTGTGAGACATTCATATTACAAGCTAAATTAGCTCTAATAAATTTTGATATCAAAGCAGCTCGACGTTTCTTAACACAAGCTCAAAAGATTGCAGAATCATATGGTATAAAAAGACTAGCAATGAAAATTTCATACGAACACGATAAATTACTCAAACAATTAGATATATGGGAGAGGCTAAAAGAATCAGGAGCACCGTTATCTGAACGTTGGAGACTTGCTGGATTAAATGAACAAATGGAAAAAATGGTAAAAAAAAGAAGGGAGGATGTTCCTATGGCTTCAGATGAAGAACCTGTATTACTCTTAATAGTATCGGAAGGTGGTATCCCATTCTTCTCTCAATCCTTCATCGAAGACACAAATTTTGAAGACCACCTTTTTGGTGGATTTTTCACGGCTATCAATTCATTCATTAATGAAAAATTCTCTGAAGGACTTGATCGTGCTTCTTTTGGAGATTATACTCTTCTTATGAGCTCCATTCCTCCCTTTTTAATGTGCTACATATATAAAGGTCAATCTTATTCTGCTCAGAATAGGATAAAAACGTTTTTAAATGAAATAATGAGTGAAAAAGAATTGTGGAATACATTTGAAAAATTTTATCAAAAGAACCAGAAAATTCACATAGAAGATTTTCCATCTCTTGAGTCATTAATCGCTAAGACCTTTATAGAAAAAAGTAATATTATTTGATAAATTCCTTTACTATTTTTAAAACTCTTTTTTTAGCTAAACTTTTATATTTTACAACATCTAAATTTACATTAAAGGAAAAATATATTTTATGAAACACTAACTAATCCAATGTCTAATTCTCAAGAGTTTGAATTTAAAATTTCCATAATAGGAGATGGAGGTGTCGGTAAAACCTCGCTAATTAAGAAATTTACTAAAGGAACTTTTGAAAAGGATTATATCAAGACAATCGGTGCCCAATTTTCTAGATATGATAAAGAGATTGAAGGAGATTTAATAAATTTAATATTTTGGGATATTGCAGGGCAAGATGATTTTAATTTTCTTCATCCTTTATTTTATAAAGAGAGTAAAGCAGGAATTATTGTATTTAGTCTTGAGGAAAATGATTTAGGAGATGAGAGCTTTACACATATAAAGAATTGGCATAATGAATTAAAAAAGCATTGTGGCGATATTCCAGTAGTTTTATTTGCTAATAAAGTTGATTTAGTCGATAAAAACAATATAACAGAGAGTAAAATTCAAAATTTAGTGCAAGAAAACAAATTTTTTGGATATTTTATCACTTCTGCGAAAACAGGGCAAGGAGTAATAGAATCATTCAACACAATAATAGAAAAGTTATATTACGATAATTTAAAACTAACATCCCATGGATAAACAAGCTTTGTTTCTATTCAATTTCCATAATCTCAGCAAGAAATAGATCTGCAATTGTAAGCCATTTTTGCTTTGTTTCAAGGTCAGATGTAATTTTGCTTGTCAATTTCTTTCCCATATTGAGATTTTCAACAGCTAAATCATATTTTTC
>JAEOTV010000178.1 GCA_016839635.1 Promethearchaeota archaeon
CAGGATTAACAATCTTTAAATCGACATTCAGAAATGGTAAACCTACTGTACCTAATTTTTTCGTGCCTATAGAAGGATTCATACTCGCAACTGGTGAAAGTTCAGTCATTCCCCAAAGTTCCAGTAATTTTCCCTCGCCTACTATGCTTTCCAAGGTTTCTTGGGAGTCTTTTGGGAACGGAGCCGCTGCAGAGATGCACAATCTTAAATCTGAATGATCTAACCTTTTAAATTTGCGAAAATTGATTAAAATTTGATATAATGAAGGTACATTTACTAGCATTGTTGGTTTATATTTCTTCATTTCATTACAAATATGAAGTGCATCACGAGGATTAGCAATAATAACTTGACTCATCCCATTATAAAGAGCTCCTTGACACACTGTTAAACCAGCAATATGAAACATAGGAAATCCTGATAGTAATACTCCTTTTCCTTGTTCCCATTGGAGCCAAGTAATAATACCTTTCATATTTGAAACATAATTTCTGTGACTTAACATAGCGCCCTTTGGAGGCCCTGTAGTGCCTCCAGTGTATTGGATCCAACCAATATCGTCGGGAGATAAGTCAATTTTAGGTAATTCAGCAGAAAATTTAGTTAATACATCATCTTGGAAATGATAGACAGTTTTTCCATCCAATGGAGTAACTTCCCCGGAGGGGATTTCTTGTACAGCTTTAATTTTTGCTTGATCTTCTTTAGAAAATGAACCAATTACGCTTGTTGCTACCACAACTTTAAGCTGTGGTAATTTATCAGCAATTTTTGTCAACCTATGTTGAAAAATAGCATCTAAAGTAACTAAAGCAACATTTTTACCCCCTTTCCCTAGATCATCCAATTGATAATGCATTTGAACATCCGACATTAAAGGACTGACTCCTGAAACAACACATCCCGCTTTAAGTGTACCTATAACTGAATATACATATTCTGGAATGTTTGCTAAATTAATTCCAACAACATCTCCTTTTTGAAATCCATTTTCAATTAACATATTAGCAAATTGATTTGAATATCTGTCTACCTCACCAAAGCTAATTTCTAATCCTTGATAAGCAAGTGCCATTTTATCAGAAAATTTTTCAAAAGTTGGTCTTATCATGTCTGGATAAGTAGTTTCAAATTCTTGTGGGGCAATGTCTTCCATTCCAAGATCCCATTTAGCCTTCCAAAAGCGACTTTCGTATGGATTTGACATTTTTTTATTCACATTTTTCTTCTGTTCAATACAATTCAAAATTGAATTGTGATATTTAATAAGCTACTTTTTATTAAAAAGATTTATCAAAATTAGATATTCTTTCAATCCCAATAAGAATTTTCTTGAAAATACAAGATCTTTGTAACAATTTGTAATAATAAAAAAAATAAAAATAAAAGAAAAAGTATTAATGTTTTCGCAAAAGTTTCTTATCTACCTTCCCAACCACGGTTAACGGAAGTTCTGCTGTGAATTCAATGATTTTCGGGACTTCATATGGTGAACATTCTTTCTTAGCAAATGCAGTAATCTCTTCCTTTAATGTTTCTTCATTATCGTATTCATAATCTGGAGCAATTTGTATTATAGCTTTCACAATTTCAGATCCAGGTCTATCAGGATTTGGAACACCGATAGTCGCTACCATCTCAATAGCAGGATGCTTTGTTAAAGTGTCTTCCAATTTTGCTGAGAAAACTTTAAATCCACCTACAATAATCATATCTTTCGTTCGATCTGCAATTCTTACATACCCATCTTCATCCATAATTCCAACATCACCAGTATGCATAAAGCCATCTGAATCTATAGCTTTTTTAGTTTCTTCTGGTTTGTTATGGTATCCCTCCATTACCATCGGTCCTTTCACGCAAATCTCTCCAGGCTCACCCAAAGGAACTTCTTTACCTGTATCTGGGTCTAAGAGCTTAAAATCTACATTGGGGAATGGTAAACCTATATGTCCTAATTTTTTCGGCCCTTTTGAAGGATTACCAATTGTTAATGGTGACGTTTCAGTCATTCCGTATAATTCAACAAGTTTTCCTTCACCAATTATGCTCTCAAAAATCTCCTGTGATTCCTTTGGAAAAGGGGCTGCTGCCGAAATTGCATATTTAATCATATCTTTATCGATTTTTGTGAATTTTGGATTTTTTATCAACATTTGATAAAGTGTAGGTACGTTTGCCAAAACTGTAGGTCTATATTTTAGCATTTCTTTAATAATGTGGTCAGTATCTCTAGGATTAGGGATTAAAATCTGACTCCAGCCTAACATTATAACATTCGCACAAGTAAATAATCCTGCTATATGAAAAAATGGAAACCCAGACAATCCAAAGCCTGTTCCAAACTCCCAGCTAAGCCAATGCTGAAAGATTTTAATATCTGCAACAAAATTTCTATGGCTTAACTTCGCTCCTTTTGGGGGACCTGTAGTTCCACCAGTATATTGAATAAATGCGATATCTTCGGAATTTACTTTTACATCTGGTAAGTCATTAGGATATTTCCCTTTGACTTGTTTATGATATTCAAGCACAGTTATTCCTTCTAGCGGAGTTACCTTTCCTTTCGGAATCTTACCTACTAGTTTTCCTAGCTTTGCTAACATTTTAGGCATGAAACCACCAACTGAAGTTGTAATAACAAGTTTCAATGATGGAATTTTTGTATAAATCTTTGTGATATGCCCTGCAAAAATTGCATCTAAAGTAAGCAAAGCAACTTGTTTTCCTCCAGAGCCTAAATCATTTAGTTGATATTCAATTTGGACAGCTGAAAGAAGTGGAGATACACCTGAAACAATAATTCCTGCTTTTAAACCGCCCAATATTCCAATTATATATTCAGGAATATTAGCGATATTTATTCCCAGTACGTCCCCTTTTTTCATCCCATTTTCAATTAGCATATGAGCAAATTCGTTTGATAATTTATCCAATTCTCCATATGTAATTTCCGTCCCATAGAACGCAAGTGCTAATTTTTCAGGGAGTTCTTCAAATGTTCTTCTAGCAATTTCAGTAAAAGAAAATTGAAATTCTTTAGGGTTTAAATCAGCAATTCCTTTATCATATTTATCCTTCCAAAAACGACTATTATAACTCATTATTTTTTCCCTTAATTTTAATCATAAATTATTTTTTTTAATTTTAAAAATGCAACACTAATATTATACGTTACTTATCGATAAAGTTTGATTTTTTTCATTAATCACATTAAATGATCTTAAAATTGGATACTCTATCAATAACGTCGATGATAAAACGTAATCCCATTGTTATTCTTTTTATTTTTACTTCCAATCACCCCCCTCCGTCTTCATGAAACAATCTTACTTTTAAAAATACCTTTCTTCTTGTTAAAAGGAATAATCTTATTCTCTTATGGAGAAATTACATATATTTCAGAAAATTGTCGGTGTATCTTTGTTTTATTTTGAAGAATCGTTATTTCATATGATGACTCTGAATCAGACAGGATTCACATTATATAAAAGGAATAACAATATTTCTCTTATTTCAAGTGGTGATAGCACGTTAGATGAGTTGCTTTCTGGAGGCTTTCATCGAGATTTGGTGTATTTGCTCTATGGAGATAAGAAGCTAACTACGAATGTTTTATTAACTACTGCAGTTATTGCCCAAAAAGCTTTTAACAACGGGGGGCTTGGAGAAGGTATTAGAGTTGCCTTTATCGATGGAAATAATCGGTTTAATCCATATAATGTAAGCAAATTTGCAGTATCTCAGAATCTTTCCCCTCGGAAGGCGCTAGAAAATATTCTTATTTCACGAGCGTTTACATGGGATCAAATGGTCGAGATTTTGGAGAATAGGCTTTCTACACTTGAAGATGTGAAAGTTGTGTTAATTTCTGGGATTACAACTCTGTTTGAAGGTTACAAAAAACAGACTTTCGAAGATCTCCTAAGAACAATAGACGGAATTAAACAAATACTCTGGAAAACAAATCCTCTCATTATCATAACGGCACCTTTACATGAACACTCCCTTTTTAGACCGAAAGGTGGAAAAATCCTTTCGCATTTTGGAAATGTGCTAGTGATGATAACTGATGATGAACGGTATGTAGAATATGTTCTCGTTCAACATCCATATCTTCCAGAGAATCGGTTGTTGAAGTGGAAACCTCGTACAGCAAAGAAAAAAGTTCCTTTAAAGAATACTACATTAGATTATTGGGTTTAAAAATATCACCAAAAAGCTTTTTCAAATTTATCGATAGTATCCTGTAAACTATCTTTAATCTGACTTTCGAAATCAGCAAAGATACTTACGTCATTATCCCAGTTATTAAAAAACTCTTTGGGGTATAAAGTGAAGAATTTATCAACGATTTTTGTAAGTTCTTCTTTAACTTTTTTCTCCTTAATTTTTTTTGGAGTATTTACAATAAATGATATTCCTAATTTCTTTATAATAATATATTTTTTATCTTTAATTTCAAAACTTGATAGACCGCCACTTTCTAATTCTTCTGCTATAATATTTAGAGCTGACATCAATGCCCCAATTAATTGTTCGTCTATTTTTTTATCAAATACACGGTGAAATAAGACAGCACCAGCATCATTTAGAACCCAAATATCTTGTATTATCTTTTCCATAGAAATCACTGCTTAATAATTACTTATCAAAGTGATAATTAAAAAAAAATATTTATAAATTATTTAATGTTAGTTTTTGAAATAATAAATAATTTCTATACTATTCTCTAGATTTAGGTCTTATATATCCATAATATGCTCCAAAAATTCCAACAATGGCAGAAATCCACGCTAAGTAATAAAATGCAGTAAAACCAAGGCTCCCTAAAAAGACAAATACACGGTCAATTGCAAAACTAAGAAATATCAATATAAAGCTAAACGACATGATTACTAATGATAAAAATGCTTGTTTATAAGTCTTTCCCTCTACAGCTCGATAAGACTCTATTGATCTTCGTAAAAAGGGGGCGTAGATCATAACCATATAAATAAATACAAACAAGAACGCAAAAACATCTAAAAGATCATTACCATATCCGTAGATGAATAATACGAAGAAACAACAAAATATTCCATAAATTATTACGACGATTCTTTGCCATTTGGTATAGCCTTTTTCAAAAACACCTACTTTAAGGATATAAGACAAGAAAATAGCGAGTATTACAAAAAATTCACTTAATCTAAAGTCTACTGTTATATTATATATCCAAGTAATTATAGAACCATCTTGCACCACACTTATCTGGGCAACTACAAATACTTTTGACAACCAAGAAAAAATAATTGCTAAAAAGTAACCAAGAAAAATTAAGAAAAGCAATCGAGTTAATTTGTGACGCTTTATGAGATATTTTTTTAATATTAACACCAGTAGGACTGCTGCGAATATGATAATAAAAGATTCAAAGATCATACCAATAAAATTTAGTTGTATATCATATTGAAACATGATATAATATTATGAAAATCTGACCATTTAAATTTTTATTTTTTAAAGATTATGTATTAAATTTAGTGGCTCATTTTTCCTTCAAATTACATTTATTTCTATGATTTTTATCTATTAAGAAAATGTGAATTTATCTAAACTATGCAAATAAATATATAAATATGATTAGCCTTTAAATAATGTAAAGACTAATAGTTAGTTTAGTATAGGAAAAAAAAAGTATCGAAAAGTGAAGAATATTGGATATGAAAACATTTAAAAAGACATTTAAGTTAATCTGTGATTCATGTGGAGAATTTACTCATACAAACACTCAATATTGCGAAAAATGTGGGGCAGAAACTATAAGGACAGCAACGAAGGAAGATTATGAAAAAATTGATAAAGCAGCAACGCAAAGATCTAAGGAATCTAAAAAGATTTCTGGCGATCTCAAGAAAGAAGATCATAGAGTTAAAAGAAAAGCTGACAAGATTAAAAAGGAAGAAGATAAAGCTGAGAAGATAGCTGACAGAGCTGAGTGGGAAGCTGAAAGGGAAGCTGATAATAAGGAGTGGGAAACTGATAGAGCTGAGAGGGAGGCTTAAAGAGCTGAAAAGAAATCAGAGCAAATGCAATGTTTTGATGAAAGAACTAATTTAAGTTAATGATTGGTATGGGAAGAGGTATCTTAGAAACCCTTTTCATGAATCAATATATTTAAATAATCTTAATCTTCTTTTTTCTTCTTTATATACATATTAGGATCTTTTTTTTCAAGTGTTAAAGAATCACCGCCATATCGAATTTTTCTTCCTTGATAATAAAGAGTAGATTTTTCATCACAGATTCTATTCCATTCTTCTAATCCATATTTTTGAATCATAACTAAATTATATACTTTTGAATTATGAGGTCTAAAGATTTCAAAATTTACAATTGGTTGTAACATCTCACAAGGGAATTCAGCACATTCATTACAAAATTCATATCCTTTATTTGTAACACATTCATATGTCCTACACACGGAAAACTTAAGAATTTGACCTTCTTGTTCTCGACATCCTTTACATCCAAACGATTCTACTCCTGGGCATCTCTTGCAGAAAATTCCACAAGGAGCATGCCATTTCTTTAAATCTTCAGTCATAATAAATTCTAATTCCTTAGTACTTTAAACCTAAGACTAAAAAGTTAAGGAATTATTAAATTTTTTTTTATAATCTGATTTGATTTGGTTTTAAATTTCAATCTTAATGAAAATATTTAAATAGGTAAATAAATAATATATTCTTGGAATTTTTAAATTTCAAATTACATGAAAGATATTATATTACAATTTCTTCCCAAAACAGGTGATATTAGAAGTGAGTCATTTTGTATATCCTAAGCGAGATGTAAAAAAATGTGAATTGTGTGAAGGTAGTGGTATAATTTATGTTTGGAGAAGTGATTTGGAAGATTTTGATTTGATAATATGCCCAGAATGTAATGAAAAAGATGATTAATCTGTTAATCTGATGATTTTATACCAAGAAGTTTATGAAACAAAAAGATCCACAAAAACTTCTTCAGTAGTTACATAACAAAGAGAATCTATTATCTTATACATAACAAATCGTCTCACGAAATCTATATAGTAATATTATCGGAACTAATATTATTTTCCTTATTAAAAAAAATCAGAAAATTTGTATTGTATTTTTGTTTTAATTTGCCGAAAAACTTTTTTTTGTGGATTTACTTAAACATAAGTGAAGGATATGGGAAGAACTGTACCCTCTTTTAGACCTGCGCTAGAGCATGAGATTGAAAGCTGGAAAGATTTCAAAAGAGCATTACGTCCTGAAGAACAGAAAATATTTAACAAATTGATGAATTTCGCTCGAATACACGCAGATGCGGGTAGCATGAGCGCACGTCCAATGTTAACAGAAGTCTTGTTTATTTCCTTTGCGCTTGAACAAGAAAAAAAAATTGAGATGCTAGAAGAGAAAGTAAAAGAATTAGAAGAAATGATAAAAGGAATAGAGTAGAAATTGGACTTTCAAGAGCAATTTGATGGTTGGCTTTTAGATGTTTCCACTTATAGCAACGGAGTCATTCTTTGGGTTAAAACAGTAAAAGAGCAGAAAATTGTAAAAATTTTTCATAATTTCTGCCCTGAATTTTTCGCTGTGCCAAAAAAACATGTTGGAAAAGATTTAAAAAGACTAAAACAGATTCTTAAATCCCACCAAAATGTAAAAGGTGTAAGAATTTGTGAAAAGTATGTGAAGCTGGAGGATCATAAAAAAACAAAAATATTTGGTATTTCAGTAGTAAAACCTTCAGTTTTTAAGAAAACTATTAAAGAAATCGATGAAATAGGACTTTTTACACTAAATAACACAGATCTTCCAATCACTCAGATGTATTTCTATGTAAATGATTTATTTCCTATGTCTTTATGTGGATTCAAGGTTAAGCTTGAAAAGAAAAAAAAGGCTGGTGGACACTTTATGTCTTTAATATCTGTAGAATTGAAAGATGACAACGAAAAATTGTTTTACGATTTACCTCCTCTTAAAGCTGTCTGGTTGGATATTAAAATACAGCAGCAAGGGATAAGAACATACTATAATGACCCTCTGGCATACGTTGAAGTGAGCATTGTTGAAAAAGATGAGAAAGCCAATATCCCAAGAGCAGATGGGCAGAGAAAAAGAAAAATTCTAATCGATGAAGCTGATGAAGCGGAAACTATCAAGAAGATTAGTAAGGTAATTGAGAGGTTAAATCCTGATATTATCCTTACACATGGAGGTGATGAGTTTGTGTTTCCTTACTTGGTTGCTCGAGCATCAGTAAATCATGTCTCAAAGGAATTATATCTCTCTCGCACTAGAACCCCACTCAAAAACTGCATTTTCAACCTTTCAGGAAACACCGATCACTATATGACCTATGGGATAATTATGCGCCGTTCCAAAACTCAAGTTTATCTTACGGGTCGCTTCCATTTAGATACCACTACTTATGGTAGTTTGCACTTTAGTGAAGGAAATATTCCTGGAGTTATCGAAGTCGCAAGGATCTCTCGAGTAACTATGCAAAGATTATGTAGGGTAACTATTGGGGGGGCACTTCAATCAATACAGTACTATAATGCATATAAACTAGATCATCTTATTCCCCCTTTTAAGAAGAGCCCAGAAGACTTTCGAAATGGTATGGATCTCATTGTCAATGATCGAGGGGGTCACATTTTTGAACCCTTAATCGGAGTCTTTGAACAAGTGGCAGAACTAGACTTTTCAAGCATGTATCCTTCTCTAATGGCCAATTTTAATATTTCATCCGAAACGATTAATTGTAAATGTTGTAAAGACGATGGTACAGGAGTCAAAGTTCCTGGCACAAGTTTCCACATCTGTTCTAAGCGAGAAGGAATCATCTCAAAATCCATTAGCTTGCCTCTAAACAAACGGCTCTTTTATAAAGAATACAACAAGTCTCATGATGATTTACGGTACAAATTCACAGATATTGCTCTAAAATGGGTACTCGTAGTGAGTTTTGGCTATTTAGGTTTCAAAAATGCTCGTTTTGGTAAAATTGAGGCACATCAAACGGTTTGTGCTTTTGCACGTGAATTTTTATTAAGATCTGCAGAGATTGCTAAAAAATATGGCTGTAAAGTCGTCCATGGAATTGTTGATTCAATGTGGCTTCAAGATACCAAAGGAAGAACACCAGAGGAATTTGAAATCGTAACCAAGAAAATCGCTCAAGAAATCTCTGAAAGTACTAGTATTCCTATGAGCTGGGATGGTCGATTTAATGTTATCGTCTTCTTACCTTCTCGAGCGGAACCAGATATTCCTGCTCTCAGTCATTATTGGGGTATTAAAACTAATGGTGAAGTGAAGGTGAGAGGTATAGAAGTGAGGCGTAGAGACATACCCAGAATTGTAAAAGATGCTCAATATGCTTTTATAGATATCTTTCAAGGTGCAAAAACCATTAAGGAGTTTATGGATAGAATTCCCGAAGCAAAGAAAAAACTCTATGAATATGTTGAAAGAGTATACTCTGGAAAGTTATCAAAAGATGAACTAACGATAAAACAAAAAATCTCTCGAAGTCCAAATCAATACAAAGTGAATAGCTACCAAGCGGTTGCTGCAAGACAGTTGGAACGGTCTGGAATCATAGCGTCTGCAGGGAAGAACGTGAGATACATTATCCTTAACGCTGATGCAGATCCAAACTTCCCTGAAAAGAAAGTTATCCTTTCAGATTTATATGATGAAAAGAAACATGAGTATGATAGAAAGAAGTATGTTGAACTGTTGAAAAGAGCCTTTGAAAATATTTTTCCTTTTGAATTCCCAGAGCTTGAGGAACTACTTACGTCAGATTATAATAATAAATCTCTTCAAAAAGATCTCTCAAGCTTTATTTAATTTTTAAAAAAAAAGTTTAGGGAATTAAAATTATCTCAAAAAAATCGAATAAGATCAATACTAAACATATTAATTCCAATAATATCCATAGATTACGTTTTAAACTTCTAATCGCTCCCATTGGTTTACCCGCATAGTTAATTATGTTATAAATGAACATAATTGCCCAAGCAGTTACTAAAAACGTAATTGGGAGTAGTAATGTAACCAATTCACGACCGATATAGCCTAATAAATATCCATAACCTAGAATTGTAAATCCCATTATAACTAATGTGAAACCGAATCCAAATGAATACTCTGCAAATCTTACAAATCGTTTAATACGTTGTTCTGAAACGTTTCCTTGATTGGCTTCAAATTGAGCTTTAGAATTGGTTGTTACAGAATTAACAAAAAAAATGAATGATACCATTAAAAAAAATGTAGCTGTAACTATACCATTTGTAAAAGGAGGGGGGATTTGCCAAATCAAAGCAAGAATCGTCAAAATAGCTCCAATCATGACCGTACTAAGAACAATCCAATCTCTTACATTAACTCTAGTATTTTCTTCTCTACTCATTTTCTTAATCTCAAAATTTTTAGTTACTTAAATTAACTTGAGACTTAAAATTTAAAGATTATGATGTAATCTGTCAACCAAAAAATAAAAAAAAAGAAGTAAAAGATTATTTAAAAGGCTGTCTTATAACTGTTTTCATGGTTGTTGGGTTAGCTTTCCGTGGATCACTAAGATAGATTTCATGATGCTTTTTATCATGCCCATTAAACGTTCCACCTTGGGATATAATAAATTTATGTACTTTTTCTACAGTAGGACCTTCTTCAGAATAGGGTCCTATATGCATTATTTGAGCTGCTTTTCCTTCTTCATATTTCTCAAAACGAAGTTTAGATAAAAGATCTTTAAGTTCTGGTTTTTTTTCTATTGTGCTTTCAACTGCTTCATTAATGATTTCTTGAGTTATCCAATCGGGCTGCATTATCATCATCGTCCATCTCCATTTATCTCTATTTCCTTCAGTAAAATCTTCCATGTTATCAGCCCACCAGAGACCTTCCAATGGAGGAACAACATAATCTTTGCCTTTTGCTTTACTTAAGAATTTTGTCTTAAAAGCCACAGGATATAAAGCTGCTAGAGCGTCTAAATATTCTTGAGAATCTCCAGGAGATCCCATTCCATCAATCATTAAGAATTGCATTTCTGGAACATTAATAATTGCTACTTCCTTTGAATTGGGCTGGTAGAAATCTTTCATTGATTTTTTGAAATCTACTTTTGTTGGCATTAATTTCACTTCTCCTAAATTGTTATAATATTAGTCTCTGGGTTGAAAAGAATTAGCAGGACAGTTAGCAGTATCTAAGGTAGCTGGAACTTCATGTCCAAAACAATCTCCTTTAGAGTCGTCAATTGGCTTATAAAATTTACAATCTTTGCATTGAGCCATTTTTTTAATCACATTAAAATTATTTTTAGGGTATTAAGAATATATATGATTTGTGACAATAAGAAACTTATTGCCTTACAAAAATTATTTAAACTATGTCACAAATTATTTTAATAACAATTAGATGATAACTATTTCAAAATAAGATGAACTCACATATTCTCTCTTTTCTCAAGGATATTGGATTTTCTGATATTCAAATAGATATATACAAATATTTTTTAATGCACAAATCTGGAACGATAAATGATATTAAAACAGAACTCAGTTATTCTTACACTCAAGTATATCATAACCTCCTGTATTTAGAAGAAAAGAACCTTGTAGAAACCTCAACAGATTCGAAACCAAAAATATTCTTCAGGGTTAATCCAAAAATATCATTAACTGAATTAGTAAATGAGAGATTTGATAATTTTAAAAACAATATTGAGAAAATTGATGAAGAACTTAAAGCTCAAGAAAGTAAATTTGGTAGATGTTTGAAGGATGTTAGTTTTTATCATTATTCCGATGTTAATCTCGCTTATGAAAACTTTTACAATTTATTCGAAACAACCCAGAGGGAAATTATACTTACCTCATTACCTCCCTCTATGTTGAAAAAATTAGAACCTAGTCTTTATGAAGCCTATAAGAGGGGGATTGAGATTAAGATCTATTTTTCATTAGCTGATTTTGAAGTAATCTCTAACTATCTTGAAATTATTACAGATATTTTAAAAAAAATTAAAGTCGAAATAATTCAAACTGAGCAAAAAACCTGTCAAGTCATTAAATATAATGATGAAATTGTAAATATGGGGAATATACTTCTGGATGAGAATTATTTGAACTCTATTGTCTTTAAAGAAGATGAGGCATTTCATATTGATGGCTTTCGAAGCCCTTTTGCAAAACAAGCTAAAAACTACTTAGGAGTGTTAACCATAATTAAAAGAATAGAAATTGAATATCCTGAACCAATTAAGAAAATATTGGATACTATAAAAGAGTCTAAAATGATAAAAACTAGAGATCTTAGTAGTAAATCGAAAATGGGTGGTGCAAAATTAAAAGAAATCCTTGAATTTTTAATTGATGAAGGTTTAATTGAAGAAACTGTTATAAAAGGAGAACAAGCTGGACGCCCTAAACGAGTCTTTTCCATAGCAAGTTAATAAAGATTCTATTAAATTTAAAGAACTAATATTATTGTCGGACACCTCTCGTCTAAAGAATAGATGAGTGATCACCCTTAAATATCTTTGCCAAAATAACTTTTTTGTTCTTTTGGCACGTATTATAGAATATAATGCTTAAATCTAAATAGACAAATTTGTATTATTTTTTTGGTTATTAGAAAATTGATACTCCGTATCGATTTATTATTGTAGAATATGAAGTTTAGATTATGTCGAAAGCAGTTTCTTATTATGATTGGGAATTATCATTTAAGAGTAAATCTGATCTGGATCAGATAATTCAAAAAGATGTAATAAATTCTCTTGGAATGTCTGATAACAATTTTAAAGATTTTATAAAAAAGTGGAAAAAAAAAAATCTATCTTAAAAAAAATTTAAACAATTTTATTAAACTTCTTCTCCTCGTCGTTTAGCTTCAATATCCTTTAATTCCTTCCTTTGTACTTTACCAACTAAGGTTTCTGGCAATTCTTTCCTGTACTCAATGAATTTTGGGATTTTATAGGGTGCTACATTCTGTCTTAGAAATTCCTTGATCTCCATTTTCATTTCATCTGTCTCACGGTAACCATCTTTTAAAACAATATATGCTTTTACTTTTTCACTACCAGGGATTTCTGGATCTGGGATGCCTATTATCGCAGCATTTTCAACAGCTTCATGTTCAAATAATACATCCTCAAGCTCTCTAGGATATACTTTAAATCCACTCACATTTATCATATCCTTCTTTCTATCAACGATATACATATATCCATCTTCATCAAGTTTACCAATATCTCCAGTGAGAACCCATCCTTCTTTTAATTGATTTTCCGTTTCTTCCGGTTTATTCCAATAACCTTTAAAAACTTGAGGTCCTTTAATCATTATTTCACCTGCTTCACCCATGGGAACGATTTTGGTATAATCATCTATGTCTACAATCTTTACTTCCGTATCTGGAAATGCTAATCCAACAGAACCAACTTTTCTGAGGCCATTTACTGGATTGCTATGGGTTACTGGTGACGTTTCAGTCATACCAAAACCTTCAATAATTTTACCTCCTGTTCTTTCTTCAAATTCTTTTAGAACCTCAGGGGGCATGGGGGCAGCTCCTGTATTACATACTCTTATTGATCGTAGGTCTTTAGCATAATCTTCAATATCATCTCTTTCTAAGAGACGCATATACATAGTTGGTACCCCAGGAAAATATGAAGGATTTGTAGCTTTAATAATTTCAAAAAGAGATTTTTGGTCTCGTGCATCTGGATTTAATGCAAGAGTAGATCCAGAATATATTTGAGTATTCATGCATACTGTCATTCCGTATATATGAAATAAAGGTAAGTTAGTAAGCATGGTTTCTTTTCCTCTCTTAATATCAGGTCCTACCCATGTAGCAGTTGCTATGCTATTTGAAACGATATTATAATGAGTTAGCATCGCTCCTTTTGGTAAACCAGTTGTTCCTCCTGTGTATTGTAATATTGCAATATCTTCTTTTGCATTAATTTCAAATGTTGGTGGATTTGGTTTAGTTTTTTCAATCAAATTTAGGAATTGGATTGTTCCCACGATTTCTGGTGGATTTTTTGACCCCATAGGACCATAGTCAAAAACATTTGTAATAATTATATGCCTTAATTTCGTTCGATCCTTGATCTTATTTATTTTATCAAGTTGAGAATCCCATGCTATTATCACTTCTGCACCAGAATCATTTATTTGATAAGCTAATTCGTGTTCTGTATGTAGCACACTACATGCTGTAACAATACCACCTGCTTTCAAAATACCATAAAAACTGAATATAAATTGTGGAAAATTTGGAAGAATTATTGCTACAGCATCTCCTTTCTTTACTCCTAGATCTACTAAGGCTGTTGCTAATCTATCTGTAATATCCTTAGTTTTTTTATAAGAAATCTTATTCTTCATAAACCAAATTGCGGTTTTACTACTAAATTCTTCGACTGTGTTATCTAATAATTTAAACACATTCATTTCAGGATATTCAATATGTTCTGGAACACCCTTATCATAATGCTTTACCCAAGGTTTTGCAGTATACGGATTTTCGGTTTCATTCATTTTTACCATTAACTCAAACTTAAATTTCTCGTAATAAAGTTAATATATTAAATTTTTATATGCAAATAAATGTTTAATTCTTGTATGATAACCAATACTTGTCATTAAACTAAAGAAATTAAAAATTCTAAATTTAATGGTAAATTGAATCTTAAAATTTAAAATTTATCTAAATTTAGGGAAAATATTTAAAATGAATTGATTTAACTTGCGCCTAATTTATCTAATGAATCAAGAGCAATTGTAACCACAAGCTCAGATTTATCTTCTAATAAATTCCTTAAAGATGGAATAACATTTGGATCATCTGGTTTGATTTTTGCTAACGCTTCAGCCACTCTCCATCTTATTTCTGCCTTTTTATCTTTTAGAGCATTAATCAAATCAGTACTAACTTTTGAAGCTGCTTCTCCAATTTTTCCTAATGCAATAGCTGATTCACTACGAACCCTTACTTTTTGATCGTTTAACGCTTCTGCTAAGGCAAAAACGGAATCACTAGCTACTGAGCCAAGATTTCCCAGAGCTCTTGCAGCTTCAACACGCACAATAGTTTTGGGATGCTTTAACATATTCACTATTTCTGGAATAGCTTCTGATACATCACTTCCCATTTTCCCCATTGCCCAAACTGCCAAACTTACAACTTTTTTATCGGAATGCTTTAAAGTTTCAACTAGTGTTTCTACTGCTGGTTTTCCAATACTTCTGATGGCATCTGCAGCTCTCCCTCTTATCCCTTTTTTATTATCATCTAATGCTAAAGTAAGCTTCTCTAATATTTTAGAATCTGCTAGTTTCATCTCTCCAAATACTTCTATTATGCTTTTTCTTACCAAGGGGGAATAATGTTCAATATATTTCAAAAGAGTAGGAACTATAGTTGATCCCATATCACTGAGAGTATTTATTATTGCTTTCCTCACCCTCCAATCTTTATCTTCTAAAGCTTTTAGTAGTATTGGTAAAGCTTTTAATGCTTCCTTTCCAATCAATGCTAAAGAATTAACAGCAGCAGTTCTTACTGCCCAGCTATAATCTTTAATTGCTGTTATTAAATCTGGAATTGCATTATATGCTTCAGATTTAAAGCAACCTAATGAATTAGCTGCTTCAGTTTTAACTTCTTCATTTATATCCTTTAATGCAGAAATTAAGGCATTTATTGTTGACTCACTAGCATATCCTATTTTACCTAACGAGACTACAACCTCCTTGCGAATTGAAACTTCTTCATTATCAACTAACTTTGATAGTTCTGTAACTGCATTTTCAGCGATATTACCCATTTTTCCTAGTGTTCTTACAGTTTCTCTACAGATACTCCAATCCTCATCTTCTAAACATTCGATTAATTCCGAAAGTGCGGATCCAGATTTTTGTCCTAATTCACCTAAAACCAAAATAGCATTGAATTTAATTGATCTTATATCACTATTTAATTGTTGAATGACTTCGTTAATTATATTTGGATCATTTTCAATTCTAGCTAAGACTAAATCAATTCTTGCATCCCTCAATAATTTTTCTAATGAAGCTGAAATAATTAATCACCTTATATACCTAAATATACTTTTCGAACTCTTGGTTCTTTTTCAAGTTCTTGTTTTGTTCCTCTCATTTCAATTTTACCTTCTTCTAACACATGAATATATTCAGCTGTATCAAAAGCAAGCACAGCATCTTGCTCAACTAAAAGTGTAGTAGTTCCTTTATTCTTAATATCATTAATTGCTTCAAAAATTCTCTTTTTAAACAATGGAGCAAGCCCTAGTGAAGGTTCATCAAGTAATAAAACCTGTGGATCCGCTATTATTGCGCGAGCGAGAGCTAACATCTGTTGTTCGCCTCCACTGAGCGTCCCTGCTCGTTGCCTTTTTCTTTCTTTTAGCCTTGGAAAGAGTTCAAAAACATATTCTAAAAGTTCTTTATATTTCTGTCGATCTTTTAATGAATATGCTCCCAATTCAAGGTTTTCCATTACAGTCATATCATAAAATAACTTACGGCGTTCAGGACAATGTGCTATCCCCTTTCGTGCTATTTTATGTGCATCAACTTCATCTATACGTTCACCTCTGAATATTATCTTACCTCGATCGATTTCTTCCAGTCCCGAAATCGCTCTAAGAAGTGTAGTTTTTCCAGCCCCATTTGGTCCAATGACAGCTTCAAGACTTTGCTTTTCAAGCTTCAGATTGAGTTCTTCAAGAGCTTTAGCTTTACCATAATAATGGTACACTTTCTTGAGTTCAATTATACCTTCTGATTCTTCCTTAATTATTTTTTTTTTCCTCATTTTGTACCTCTTCCTAAATATGCTTCATAAACGATTTTTTCTTCAACTATTTCTTTCGGAGGACCATCAGCAATTAATTTTCCTTGATGCATTACAAGTACTCTAGGTACTAATGCCATTAATTCCCTTAGTACATGGCCTGCAATAATAATTGTATAACCTTCACTATGTAAATTTTTAATTAAATCGACAATTACCATTTGTTCTTCAAAAGATAATCCACTAAATGGCTCATCAAGAAGTAGTAATTCTGGATTTGAAGCTATTGCTCTAGCAATTTCGAGTTTTTTGAGATCACCGAAAGGTAAAATTATAGGTGGAATTCGAGCTTTATCAATCAAACCTACCGATGATAATATTGTACTTGCGTATTTATCTATTCCTAAATCTTCACTAATAGCCTTTCCTCTCGGAGACATGCATCCTACTATTATATTATCCAAACATGTGAGTAGCTTTAATGGTCTTACTATTTGAAAAGTTCTTGTGATGCCATTTTTAACACGTCTATAAGGACTAAATTTTGTTATATTTATACCATCAAACCAAATAGTACCTCTATTGGATTTTTCAAATCCAGAAATTAAATTAAATAACGTTGTTTTTCCTGCTCCATTTGGTCCAATTAAACCAACAAGAGACCCACGTTCAATATCAAAACTCATATCGTTTACCGCAGTTAATCCACCAAATCTTTTGGTTACATTTTTTACTTGTAATATAACACCCATGTATAATTCCTCTCTAAATTACACGTTATTTATTTACCTAATAATAAATCCCATAAATATTTTGATTGTTTTATTACAGGGCTCATCAATCCACGCTCTGTAAACCGCACTACCAATAAAATTATAATAGAAAAAATAAATACTGAAATATTTGTAAAGATTAATAACAATTCAGAAGGCAATATAGCAGAAAACAATTCCTCAAGTACTATTGTAGCAATTGTGAAGAAATACGCTCCAAAAACCGCTCCAGAAATCATTGCTATTCCTCCTAAACAAGTCATTACTACAGGATAAAAAGATTTTGTTGGCATAAAAATGAATGGATCAGCTTGATTATTGTGAAGAACATAAAGAGATCCCGCAATACCAGCAAAAAATGCACTTATCATAAATGCAATTAGTTTGTATTTTAATACATTAATACCTGAAGCTTCTGTGGAGACTTCATCATCTCGTATCCCTTTAAATATTGTTCCTAATTTAGAATTATAGACAGCAAGCATTATTACAACACTTATTACTAGAATAATTAAAACTATAATAAATTCATATTCTAATCCTATAAATAAAATAGGATTATAGGTTCCTAAGTCTATTCCATCAGTACCCCAAAAAAGATACTCTAGGGTGTCCATACGAAATAAAATCCATAAAAATAGACTAAAGGCTAGTGTACCTAAAGCTAAATAAGGCCCTTTAAGTCGAAGACTAGGAACCGATACAATCAGACCAATTACTACCGCAAAAATACCTCCAAGTAATATCGTTAAAAATAAATTTAAATGAACATATCTTAGAAAAGCGGCACAAGCATATCCTCCAATTCCGAAAAATGCCGCATGACCAAAGCTAACTTGCCCTGTGACACCCGCTAATAAATCCCAACTAGCCGCAAAAATTGCATAAATCATTGCTAGTATAAAAGAATGATACCAATTACCTCTGTTAATTATAAATGGAAGAATAGTTACTAAAATTAGACTAAATATAATAATTCCTCCTCTAAAGGATTTAATCCACGATTTAAAATTATCTCGGGAAGCTGGAATTTGATTCCTAATAAAAATTTTTCCTTTTTTACGGATTTTATGAAAAAATCCACCAACTGATTCTCCAATAGGGTATCGAGTCTTAACAACTAAATCTTCAGTTTTATTTATAACTTCTTTCCCTTCTTCTTCTTTCCTAACCATGGTTGTTCAATTATTAATTTAATTTTTTAATTTTTAACTTAGGTGCGTTGCTTTTTTCCAAGAATTCCTCTGGGTCTTATAATAAGAACTATTATAATCAAAGCGAGATGGATTAAACTTGAAAATCCAGTCGATAATGGAAGGTCGATATAATAGTACGTAAAGAATTTTGCATATGAAATAACAAACGCACCTATTAGACTACCTGGGAGGCTACCTAGCCCCCCTAAAACCACAACTGACATTGATAATAATAAATAATCCCATACCATAATTTCTGCGTTTAAACCAACCGCTGGAACATATAAAACAGCAGCGAATCCAGCTAATAAAGCGGATACTGCAACAGTAAACATTAAAATTCTACTAACATTTATACCCATAAGTTCTGCCGCTTCTTTATCCTGAGAAACGGCTCTTATAGATTTACCCAATTTGCTTTTCTTTATGAAAAGAATTAAAACTAGCATTATAAATATCGATCCTATTATAATAAGGAGACTCTGGATGTTAATTATAGCTCCAAATATTGTCAAATTACCTTCTATAAATAAGGGAAGACTTGCAGGCTCTAATACTCCTGGTTTAGCTGTTTCGATAACTAATATCCCTTGCTGAATAAAAAAAGCCAAAGCAAAAGTAACAATCATAACTGCTATTTCATTTTTTTCTATTGGTTTAATTAGTGCTAAATAGGTTAAACCTCCAATTATAGTAATAAAAATTAGTCCTAAAATAATTGCAAGAGGATATGCTAAAATATTTGAATCTACAAACCAAAAAACAATGTAACCAGCAAGGACATAAAAAGCACCGTGAGCTAAATTCAAAACTCCCGCAACTCCATAGACTAATGAATAGCCACTAGCAAGTAATGCTAAAATCGATCCCAAAACTGCACCATATATTAGAACATCTACAAAAACCAAATCAAATCAATCCATATGTTTTAAAAACTAATTTTAGAGTAATATAAATTATTATAAAAAAAAAAAATTGATATTTAAAATTTATGATTATTTTAAGGTGCGGCAGGCCACCATGGTGGATATATTATATGCGCTCTTTCATTGCTAGGATAGAGGTTTGGCCAATCATATAAACCACCAGATGGAATAAGTGGTAAAGTTCCATCTGCGTGATATTGACGATACACAGTACTAAAGAAACCTTCACGTGTTCCAAGTTCGGTTTCAAGAACATCGTGATATTGATCAAAACCTAAGCTTGGTGCAGCAATTCCAGGAAATGGATTAGTTTCATTAAATTTTTCAAGTTCAGCAACAATATCATCATTTACAAATGTTCCCGCATTTTCAAATGCTGCAGCATATAAATTAATTGCATCTCCAGCACCAATTGAGCAATATAGTGGAGACCCTAGAACAGAACCCCATTTAGCAACAAAAGCATCATAAAATGGGATAGTTCTTGCAGTGAAATTAACATATGCTACACCGTGAGTAGTTATTTCATAAGCAGCTTTTCCTCCTGTATTTGGCCAATACAATGCCGTTATTTGAGCTACTACATTTATACCTGCAACTGTACAATTTGGTTGAACATCGGTATAAAAAGAACCAAACATAATTCCATGAGTTGCGTCTGAAATAATTGGAACTACTAATTGAACATCATCATTTTTAATTTCAGACCATAATCCCGCAAATTCGGCAGGAGTCCAACCAGTTAGGATTTTTCTAGTTGTTATGTTCCCAGGCCCTAAAAATTTTGGATAACTGGCATTCAAAATGCTTATCACTTCGTCTTTAATTCTTTCTGTCCACATTATTTCTTCATGAACAATTCTCACATTATCCACAGGAAATCCTTGATGTTCGGAAATATTTGGTATAACATAATTCGGCAGTAAAACCCCTAGATGTTCACCCAAATGATCAGAATTAATAGGCATGCATCTAAAAAGATATTTGTAAAATGTATATGAATCCTTAACCCATTGCTGGCAAAATTCTGTTGTTGCCGCTCCAGTAATCATAAAAGGTATTTTCTCAACCATTATTCTATCAATATAAGTTGAGAAAACTTCAGAACGAAATCCTCCTAAAATGGCATGAGGCTGATGCTCAATCATACTTACCGCAGCTGAGGTTGCAGTATCATAATCATAAGATGCTTCTTTAGTATCTTCTCTAACAAGACCAATATAATAGGTTGATCCTCCAATATCAACACCCCCTGCTTGATTTATCTCTTCTGCAGCTATCCAAGCACCTCCCCAACTATAAGCCCCAGTAAAAGCCATGTCATCAAGAACACCAATTTTAAGAGTTTGTGAAAGAGGTGGTTTTGCACCATCTATTCCTGGATATTCATAAGGATTTACTGCAGGAGAAGCTAGAAAGAACCATGCTCCAACACCTATACCAGTTCCTATAATAGCAATAAGTACAATAGCGATTATTCTTTTTGTCATTTGTTCCATTTATTAAATCACTTCTTTAATTTTTTTTAATTTATTATGTATGTTTATTTTTAGATTATCAAATATTAGTTCATTTTAACATATATTTAAAGTTTTCAACTTTTCATATTCGGAATCAGCTGATGTTAACAAAAATGTTTTAATAATAAAAAAAAAAAGATATAAAATATTACTTATTTTGACATTTTCACAGAACAATGTTCACATAAATTTGAATTCCCACTATTATCCCTACAACAATAACTAAAATAATGAACAGTATTAGTGTGTAAAATCTCCATTTAATCGA